>JBBTPF010000147.1:0-3361 GCA_038066295.1 Candidatus Methylomirabilota bacterium
CCTGTCGGGGTGCCGTGAGATTGATGTGGATGGTCGAGCGCGAGACGCGGTCCTCCGTCTCGATCACTGCGTTCACGACCCTGCCCGGCGGGACGATCCGCCACGCGTGGGCGCTCGACGTGGAGATCGCGAGCGGCGCGCTCGCCGGACGCCACCGTCTCATCTACCTCCTGGACCGCGGCGGCAAACCGCTCGGAAGCCGCCTGGGGCGCGAGGACGAGTTCCGCCTGCTCGCGGCCATGCATGGAGCGGGCGTCCGCGTGCCGCGGCCCTACTGGCAGCTCGGCCAGGGGTTGATTCTCGAGCGCGTCGAGGGCGAGGTGGTCGGGCGCCGGCTCTTGCGCGATCGCGCGTACGAGGGCGTGCGCCCCCGGCTTCTCGAGCAGTTCGGCGCCGAGCTGGCCCGAATCCACGCCGTCCCGCCCGACGCCGTTCCCGGGCTCCCGGGCCCGACCGGGCGCGGCGCCGCCCGGGCCCAGCTCGACGAGATCGAGCGCGAGCTGCGCGAGGGCGGCGAGCCCCATCCCGCGCTCGATCTGGCGCTCCGCTGGCTCCGGCCCCGCACGCCGGCGACCGAGCGGGTCGTCATCGTCCACGGCGACTATCGCCTCGGCAACGCCGTGGTCGATCCCGAGCGCGGCCTCGCCGCTGTCCTCGACTGGGAGCTCGCGCACCTGGGCGACGGGGGCGAGGACCTCGGCTGGATGTGCCTCAGGTACTGGGGCGGCGTGGACTATCCGGGCGAGCCCACGCTGGGCCCCTGGGAGCGATTCCTCGACGGCTACGCCGCGGCGAGCGGCCGGCGGCTCACGCCGGAGCTCGCCCGTTACTGGCAGGTCTTCGCCCACTTCCGCTGGGGCGTCATCATGCTGCGACAGGCGCGGCGGCACCTCGAGGGCGTGGAGCGCAATATCGAGCTGGCCGCCATCGGCCGCCGCCGCGCGGAAGTCGAGTGGGACTTGCTCCGCCTCCTGGAGGAGGGCTGACACGATGCAGGATCGGCCGACGACCGTGGAGCTGCTCGAGGCCGTCCGGGAGTTCCTCGAGCGCGACGTGCTGCCTTCGATCACCGTTCACGGCGTGAGGTACCGGATGCTGATCGCGCTGAACGTGCTCCGGATCGTCGAGCGCGAGGTCCCGAGCCGGGAGGCCCGGCTGCGCGCCGAGCTGGCAGCGCTCGCCGACCTCCTCGACCGCCCGCGGGAGGCGCCGCCCGCCGACGCAGCGCTGCTCGAGGCGCGCGTGCAGGAGGCGAACCGCGAGCTGTGCGAGCGGATCCGGACGGGCGCGGCCGACGCGGGCCCGTGGCGCGCGCGCGTGCTCGCCCACGTGGGGGCGATGGTCGAGGAGACGCTGGGGATCAACGACCCGCAGCGGCTCGCGACCTTCACCGCCGGGCGCAGCCGCCCCTGAGGGGATCGGCTCCGCGGCTGACGGCAACCAGTGGGGGAGAGTGACAGGCGTTTCGGCCTGTTCACGGGCATGGGCGCTCAGACGTGGTCGGGCGTGCTAACAGTTCGCCAAGCTAGGGCAAGAGGTCGGCGACGGCGATCTGAGCGGCGGGGGCGGCAAGCGGGCATGCGCTGTCGCCGGGGCGCAGAACCTCCACGGCGCTGTAGTCCCACCCGTAGGGTGCCGAAGGTGAAGGCGCGGGCTCCCGGCGCACTTCGAGCACGCGGTCGACCAGGTTCACGATCCAGTACTCCGGACGGCCGGCGCGCGCGTAGAGGCTCGACTTGTGCTCGCGGTCGAAGTCGACGCTCGTGAGCGCGACTTCCACGACGAGGACGGGATCGGCGGGGTGCGCCTCCACGTAGTCGCGCAGCTCCCCGCGCACGACCGCCACGTCGGGCTCGGGCTCCGAGGTGTCGTCAAGCGCGATCGGTCCCTGGGCACGAACGTCCCAGCCCTCGCCAAAGGCGCGCACGAGCGCGCGCTCGACAAGCCTGACGGCGGTGAAGTGGGCCGAGCTCTGGGGCTCGGCCACCACCACCAGGCCGTCGATCAGCTCGACGCGCTCGCCGGGCATGAAGACGCCCTTCTCGACGAGCTGCTCGTACTCGACCCGCTTCCACCGCCTGATCTGGACCTCTTGTCCCCGCATGCCGCGTTCCCCGCAACGAAATCTAGCCACACACATCGCGGGCCGTCAATGTCGCTGGACGGCGACACTGTCGGCGGGACGCGCGCCCTACTTCAGCTCGAGCTTGCCGATGCTCTTGATGGTGGCGGCGATCGCCTGCGCGTCCCGGTCCCACCACGCCTTGAACTCGCCCGCGTCCTGGTAGGCGATCACGAGCTGGGCGTTATCCATGGCCTTCTTGAAATCGGCGTGCTGGACCGCCTGGCGGATCGCATCGCGCAGGGCCTTGACGGCGGTCTCCGGGGTTCCCCGGGGCGCGAAGAGCCCCGCCCAGACGTAGAACTCGACGTCCCAGCCCAGCTCCTTGACCGTCGGCACGTCGGGGAGGTGCGCGAGCCGCGCCGCACCGAACGTCGCGAGCGCCCGCACCTTCCCGGCCTTGATCTGCGGCGAGGCGACGCCCACCGTCGAGACCAGCACCTGCGCGTGGCCGCCGAGCAGGGCGGTCAGCGCGGGCCCGCCGCCCGTGGTCGGCAGGTGCCGCATCCGGAGGCCGCCGGCCGCCCGCAGCAGCATCTCCGTGGGGATGTGGAGCGCGCCGTACGGCCCCGAGGAGGAGAAGATGATCTCGCCCGGGCGCTTCTTCGCGTCGTCCACAAGCTCCTTGAGCGTCTTCCACGGCGTCTCGGCGCCGACGATCAGCACCGGCGGGTCGGCGTCGATCCGGGCGAGGGCCACGAACTGACCGCGCGTGTACTTCGGCTCGCGCCCGAACAGCACGTCCACCTCGGGGAAGACCGAGATCGAGACGATGTGGGACAGGATCGTGTAGCCGTCCGGCTTCGCCGTGGCGACGAAGTGCACGCCCACCGCCCCGGCGGCGCCGCTCTTGTTGAGGACGACGATCGGCTGCTTGAGGATCGGCTCCATCACCGCCGCCAGCGGCCGGGTGATGACGTCGGAGAGGCCGCCCGGCGGGAACGGGTTGACGACCGTGATCGGCCAGGTCGGGTACGGCTCGTCGGCGCCGGCGCCGGCCGCGACGAGCAGGAGAGCGAGCACGAGCACCGTGAGCTTACCGATCATCTTCGCCTCCCTGGCGCGTCGGACGCGCAGCAACTGCCGGTGCAGGGACTTTTAGTGGGCGCGCCGCTCGCTGTCAAGCGCCGGCTGGCGGCCGTGAGCCGCCGGCCGTGAGCCTGTCGTTTTCGGGTCCTTGTCATTTTCGCCCTTTCGATGTATGAGCTTTGTGCTGGGAAGGCGCAACATGGGGCATGT
>JBBTPF010000148.1:0-2533 GCA_038066295.1 Candidatus Methylomirabilota bacterium
CCCTGCTCGCGGGCTGCGTCCAGTCGGTCGTCTTCGGTGACGTGAACCGCGCGACAGCGCGCGTGCTCGCGAAGAACGGGTGCGACGTCGTCGTGCCGGAGCGCCAGGGCTGCTGCGGCGCGCTCAACGCCCACGGGGGCGATCGCGCGCGCGCGCTCGAGATGGCGCGGCGGACGATCGCCGCCTTCGAGGCCGCGCGCGCCGACGCGGTGATCGTCAACACCTCGGGGTGCGGCGCCTACATGAAGGGCTACGGCACGCTGCTCGCTGAGGATCCCGCGTGGGCCGAGCGCGCGCGGCGCTTCGCCGCGTCGGTCCAGGACGTCTCCGAGTTCCTCTCGACGGCGCCGCTCCGCGGGCCGCTCGTCCCCGTGCCGTTGACCGTGACCTACCACGATCCCTGTCATGTGGTGCACGGCCAGAAGATCAAAAACGAGCCGCGCCAGCTCCTCGCCCAGATCCCGGGCCTGAAGGTGGTCGAGCTCGCGGAATCCGACTGGTGCTGCGGCTCGGCGGGTCTCTACAACCTGACCGAGCCCGAGATGGCGACCCGGCTCCTCGACCGGAAGGTCGGTCACGTCCTTGCGACGGGCGCCGAGGCGGTGGTGACGGCGAACCCCGGGTGCGTCCTGCAGATCAAGGCGGGGCTCGGCGCCCGCGGCGCGACGGTGCGCGTGCTCCACATCGTCGAGATCCTCGACCGCGCCTGCACCGGCGCCCGCGCATGAGCGCCGCCGCCGCCACGCCGCGCGAGCACAAGGCCCAGGCTCCGCGGTCCATCGGCTGCTGGGTGGTGACCATCTCGGACACGCGGACGCCCGAGACGGACACGAGCGGCGCCCTGATCCGCGAGCTCTTGAGCGCCGCAGGCCACCAGGTGATCGGATCGGCGATCGTGCGCGACGAGCCCGCCGACGTGCAGCAGGTCGTCCGCGAGACGTGCAAGGACGACCGGGTGCAGGCGGTGATTCTGACGGGAGGCACCGGGATCACGTCGCGCGACTCCACGTTCGAGGCGATCGAGGCGCTCCTCGAGAAGCGCCTGCCGGGGTTCGGCGAGCTGTTCCGGATGCTCTCGTACCAGGAGATCGGCGCCGCCGCGATGCTCTCGCGCGCCCAGCTCGGGATCCACGCGCGGCGGATCGTCGCCTCGCTGCCGGGCTCGCCAACCGCGTGCCGCCTGGCGCTCGACAAGCTCCTGATCCCGGAGCTCCCCCACCTCGTCCGCGAGGTCGGTCGGTAGGTCAGGTGACCGGAGGGGTATACTTCATCATGGTTGCTGCAAGGAGGAGTCGGATGGGTAGGTCACCGACGCGTGCGCTGCTGGCCGTGGTCCTCGTCGCTCTGTCGTCGATCGGCTGCGCCGCCCCGATGGGTGGCGCGGCCGCCACGCACTGGAAGGAAGACGCGGGCGCGACCGTCGCGCCGGAACTCGCGCGGTTCAACGCGCTCCTCGCCGACCTCGCAGAGCGGATGAAGCCGGGGCTCGTCCACGTGCGCGTCCGGCGGGCGGCGAAGGAGGGCGCGAAGGAGGAGCCCGGCGACGAGCGGCGCAGCACCGGCTCGGGGTTCGTCATCGACCCGGGCGGGCTCGTCGTGACGAACTCCCACGTGGTCGAGGGCGCCGAGACCATCCAGGTGAGGCTCTCCGACGGGCGCCGGTTCGCCGGAAAGCTCATCGGGCGCGACGGCCGCGTGGACCTGGCGCTCCTCAAGCTCGAAGGCGCGAGGGACCTGACGCCGCTGCCGCTCGGCGACTCGAACCGGCTGCGCGTCGGCGAGTTCGTCATGGCGCTCGGCCATCCGTTCGGGCTCGAGCAGAGCGTGTCGTTAGGCATCGTGAGCCGCAAGGGGGCGCCGCTGACGGTGGCCGCGCCCGGCTTCGACTTCATCCAGACCGACGCCGCGATCAACCCCGGCAACTCCGGCGGCCCGCTCGTGAACATGGCGGGCCAGGTCGTCGGCGTCAACAGCATGGCCGCGCGCAACGGCTCGATCGGCTTCGCCATCCCCGCCAGCCTCGTCAAGATGCTCGTGCCGCAGCTCGCCACGAAGGGCAAGGTCGAGTGGGGCTGGCTCGGCGTGTCCATCACCGAGGTGACGGAAGACGACCTCGAGCGGCTCAAGCTGCGCGAGGCCAAGGGGGTGCTGGTCCGCAGCGTGATGCCCGGCGAGCCCGCCGAGAAGGGCGGGATCCGCGCGAACGACATCCTCCTCGCGATCGACGGCACGCCGCTCGAGGGCCCGCGCGACCTGCAGCGCCTGGTGTCATCCACGCCGGTCGGCAAGACGGTCCGCGTGGTCCTGATGCGCGAGGGGCGTGAGACCGAAACCGAGGTGACGATCGGTCTCTACCAGGAGCGTCCGGCACCGCGCGCCGGCGCGCCGGGGCGGTCGCCGCACAGGCCCGACGCGCCGAAGCCCGAGCCGCCGAAGTAGTCAGGCCCGCGCTCGCGGCTCGGCGAGCGCGGCGAGCGTCGCGCGCGCCCACGGCTCCTCCAGCGTGGGCGCCCGCGTGTAGCGGAGCGCGCCC
>JBBTPF010000149.1:0-3675 GCA_038066295.1 Candidatus Methylomirabilota bacterium
AAATCCCGGCCAGGGACCATCAGGCTCTTCGACGCGTACTGGCCGGGGTGCCGTCGCCCCACCAGCACCTTGTGGCCCTCGACGCCCTGCTCGCGCGCCTTCGCCACCGCCTCGTCGGCCTTGGCCTTGTGGTCGATCAGCTCGCCGTTGCGGTAGTAGCCGTCCATCGTCACCAGGATGTGGCTCCGGGAGTCGGCGATCCGCTCGCCGCACGCGGGGCCGCTGAACCCCCCGAACACCTCGGAATGGATGACGCCCAGGCGTGCGCACGCCAGCATCGAGACGGGCAGCTCGGGAACCATCGGCAGGTGGAAGGTCACACGGTCGCCGACCTTCACCCCGGCGAAGCCTTGCAGGAGCGCGGCGAATTCGTTGACCCGCCGGTGAAGCTCCTGGTAGGTGATCGCCTTGGGCTCTTCCGTCTCCGGCTCGGGCACCCAGATGAGCGCCGCCTTGTTGCGGCTCGTGGCCAGGTGGCGGTCGACGCAGTTGTAACAGGCGTTCAGCCGACCTCCGACGAACCACTTCCAGAACGGCGGGTTGCTGGTGTCGAGGGTGGTGTGCCAGTAGGCGTCCCAGCTCAGCAGGTCCGCGTACTCCTTGAAGCACGCGGGGAAATGCGCCTCGCTGAACCGCTCGAAGACGGCCGGGTCGGCCGCGTTTGCCTTCGCGATGAACGTCGCGGGCTGGTAGTAGTAGTCCTCCTCGCGCCAGTGCACCGCGATCTGCGCCTCGGAGACCTGCGTCCCCTGTTCCGCCGCCATACGTTCGCCTCCCGTCGGAAGAAGATTTGCGTCCGAAGTGTATACGCTGGTCAAGAGCCCCCGCCCCCCAGGGCCGCCCGCCCGCGCGTGATCGGTGGGCCGCCGCGCGGAGAACCCGGGCGGCGGCCCCGCCAAGCACCATTTTGGGGACGCGGCTCAAGCGCTGATAACCCATCCAGACTCGCCGGCCCGGAGCCCAGGCACGCGCAGACATAGCCCGGCGTCGGCCGGCTTGTCAAGGCCGAGGCTGACATGACAGACGGAGTCTCGTCCTTACTCGACCCTCCAGGCGTCCCCGGGGAGTCGCTCAATGAACTCGCGGTGGACGAGGTCCAGCGCAGCGCGCGCATCGTAAGCGATGCCCGGCGCCAGCATCGGGGTCACCTCCTCGATGAAGAGCCGGTTGCGAGCTTTCGCGGCCAGATTACGCTCGAGCTCCGCCCGTGTGACCCGTAGGTCCTCGGCCCTCAGATACGCCTGGAACACCAACCGGGGAGCGCGAAGTCGCCACACAGAGGGCCTGGCTCTCGGAGCGCCATTCAGAAGCGGACTGCGCTCCCTACCCTTGGCTTCCACACCTTGCGTGACGCCTTCCAGGCTACGTCCCTGCCTCGTCCAGCACCGCGTCGGCCGCCGCGATCAGGGACGGGATGCGCTCGGCGATCCGCGCCATGCGGGGATCGGTGCTCTCGCCCCGTACCCAGCGGCGGTGGAGCTGCTGGACCACGACCACCGTCTTCCAGAGCGCGAAGGCCTCCCACCAGCGCGTGGCCGACACGTCCACGCCGGTCAGCGCGGCGTAGCGCGCGGTGATCTCGGCCCGGGGCGGCAGGCCCATCCGGGTCAGCCCAGGGTTGCTCGCGCGCTGGGCGTCCTCGGGGTCGGCGGGATCGGGCCAGTAGTTCAGGAGCGTGCCGAGGTCGATGAGCGGATCGCCCAGGGTCGTCATGTCCCAGTCGAAGATGGACAGGACGCGGTCGGGGTTCGCGGGATCGAACTGGCAGTTGTCGAGCTTCAGATCGTTGTGGACGATGGACACGCGGCTCATCGCCGGCATGCGGCGCCCCAGCCGCCGGCGCAGCGCGTCCCTCGTCCCCGGCGAGTCGTCGAACTTCGCCAGCTCCCATCGCTTGGCCCAGCCGCTCACCTGGCGCTCGATGAAGCCCTCGGGCTTGCCGAGATCGCCGAGCCCGCACCCCGTCGGGTCCAACCCGTGCAGCTCGGCCATGGCGTCGACCAGCGCGAAGCCGATCCGGCGGCCGACGTCACGGTGCGCGCGCATGGACGCCGGAATGACGGCGCGGACGACCTCGCCACGCCGCCGCTCCATCACGAAGAAGTCGGCGCCGAGCACCACGGGGTCGTCGCAGAAGAGGTAGGCGCGGGGCGCGCGGTCGAAGGAGCGCCACAGGCGCGAGAGGGCCTGGTACTCGCGCTTCATGTCGTGGGCGCCGGGGGCGATCTGGCCCATGGGCGGCCGGCGCAGCACCAGCTCGTGGGCGCCGACGCGCAGGAGGTACGTGAGGTTGGCGGAGCCGTTCGGGAACTGCAGCACGTCGAGCGGCCCGGCGACGCCGGGCAGCACCTCGGCGAGCCGCGGGCGCAGCCACGCCTCGAGCGCGCTCCAGTCGAGACGCTCGCCGGGACGAACGGGCGCGATCTCGGGTGCGGGCTCCTCCGGCGGCACGGCTTAGCATATCACCCGGTCAGGAACCGCCGGGCGGCGCGCACCGCCTGGCCGCGATGGTCGACGCGCGCCTTCGCCTCGGGTCGAAGCTCCGCGAACGTGCGTCCGAGCGGCGGGTAGACGAAGATCGGGTCGTAGCCGAACCCGTGGGTGCCGCGCGGCGCCTCGGCGATGAGACCCTCGGCCACTCCTTCGGCCAGCCACTCGTGGCCCCCGGGGTCGACGACGGCGACGACGCAGCGGAAGCGCGCCGTCCGCTTCTGCGGCGGCACGCCGCGGAGCGCCTCGAGCATGAGCGCGCACCGGCCCGCGTCGTCGAGGCCCGGGCCCCCGTAGCGCGCCGAGCGCACGCCCGGCGCCCCGCCGAGGGCGTCCACCTCGATGCCGGAGTCGTCGGCGAGCCCCCACGCCCGCGCGACGCGCGCCCCCGCGCGCGCCTTCAGGAGCGCGTTGCCTCGGTAGGAGTCCTCGGTCTCGTCGGGAAGCGCGGCGCCGGCGAACTCGCCGAGCGTCCGCACCTCGAAGGGCAGGTCGCCCAGGAGCGCGACGAGCTCGCGCCCCTTGGCGCGGTTGAGCGTCGCGAGGACGAGGAGCGGCCTAGCCGGCACCATTCATGGAGGCGGCGATCATGAAGAGCCGCGGCTAGAGGGTGAAGACGCGCTCGGCGCGCGCTTCGAGGGCGCGCCGCTGCAGCCCGACGAGGCGGCGGATGCCCGCCTCGGCGACCGCCAGGAGCGCGTCCAGCCGGGCGCGGCCGAAGGGCACCTGCTCGGCCGTGCCCTGCACCTCCACGAACTCGCCCGCGCCCGTCATGACGACGTTCATGTCCACCTCGGCGGTCGAGTCCTCGGCGTAGTTGAGGTCGAGCACCGCCTGGCCCCCGACGACGCCGACGCTGACCGCGGCGACGCAGTCGCGGATCGCGGCCGACGGCTGCAGGCCGGGCACGCGCGCGATCGCGTCGGCGACGGCGAGAAACCCGCCGGTGATCGCGGCCGTGCGGGTGCCGCCGTCGGCCTGGATCACGTCGCAGTCCACCCAGAGCGTGCGCTCGCCGAGCTTCGCGCGGTCGATGACCGCGCGCAGCGCCCGCCCGACCAGCCGCTGGATCTCCTGCGAGCGGCCGGATGGGCCACGGTTCTCGCGCGGTGTCCGCGTGTTCGTCGAGCGCGGGAGCATCGCGTCCTCGGCGGTGCCCCACCCCTGGCCCTGCCCCTTGAGGAA
>JBBTPF010000150.1:0-1106 GCA_038066295.1 Candidatus Methylomirabilota bacterium
GCTGCTGGACGGCATCGACATGGAGCGTGTCACGCTGAACCAGATCCCCGCCGTGCGAGGCGAGCCGATGAGCCCGGGCGTCAAGATCCTACTGGCGACCGATACGGCGGGGCACACCACGGGGTACTACGTCGTCGCGCGCGGGCTCCGCGACGCCGGGTTCGAGGTCGTGCTGGCGGGCCACTTGGTCCCGCGCCGGATCGCCGAAGTCGCGGTCCAGGAGGACGCCGACGTGATCGGCTACCGGATCATGGACGGCGCCCCCGAGATCCTGGTGCCGATCCTGATGGACTCGCTCAAGGCGCACGGCACCGGGGGCATCCCCGTCATCGTCGGGGGGATCGTCTCACCCCAGCTGATGCCGCGCCTGAATGACCTGGGCGTGAGAGCCGTGTTCACCCCGGGCACGCCCCTCCCCGCCATCGTGGCCTGGCTCCGGGAGCACTGCTTGCCCTAGCGCCAGCGCTCCGCAGCGCGCGAAGCGCGTCCGCTCGAGCGCGCGATTAGACCGCCCGTCATGACGGCAGATCCTCGAGTCGGACACCGCGCCCACTCTTGAGGGCCTCCCGCGCCTCCGCGACTCGCCGGAGGAACTCGGGATGATGCTCCAGGCGATAGTCGAACCAGTCCTCGTCGCTTTCGAAGCCAATTAAGACGGCAGCCGGCTTTCCGTGGCGCGTGATGAGGATCTCCTCGGATTCCGCCAAGCGCAGGAATCTTGAAAGGTCGTCCTTGACCTCAGCCAGTGCCACCTGGCGCACCCGGCGTCGCGTGCTCGGCAAGCCAGCGCGACGCCTCGGCTTTCGTAACGATCGCGAGGACTTCGACAGCTTGGCGCGTGACGTCATAGAACACCCTCACTTCCCCGACCCGGAGGCGATACTGCGGCTGGCTCAAGCCCCGCAAGCGTTTGATTCGGCTCTTGCTCACCCGGGTGGGCTCGTGCCGCAAGTGCCGTTCGAGGGCGTCCCGTACTTGGGCCCGGCGGTAAGCGGGTAAAGCCTTGAAGGCTCGGGCCGCTTTGGGGGCCAGGACGACCTCATACGCCATTCTGGCTAGAATATAGCCAGATTCAGAGCCTCCGTCAAGTCCCGGTGCTGCGGCCT
>JBBTPF010000151.1:0-10248 GCA_038066295.1 Candidatus Methylomirabilota bacterium
GAGGCTCTCCTCCGTGTGCCACCGGCCGACCCCCGCGGGCGGCGATCATGAATGACCGCGGCTAGCGGAGGTCGAGCGGGACGTAGGTGGCGCGGGTGGGGCCGGTGTACTCCGCGCGCGGCCGGATCAGCCGGTTGTTCGCGTGCTGCTCCATCACGTGCGCGGTCCACCCCGCGATCCGGCTGATCGCGAAGATCGGGGTGAACTGGTCGGTCGGGATCCCCATGGACTTGTACGCGGCACCCGAGTAGAGGTCCACGTTCGGATAGAGATGCTTCTCCTCGGTGACGACGCGCGCCACGGTGTTCAGGATCTCGACGGAGCTCGTGTCGCCCATCTGCCGGCCGAGCTCCGTCGCCAGACGACGCAGGTGCTTCGCGCGCGGGTCCTCCACCCGGTAGACGCGGTGGCCGAAGCCCATGACCCGCGCCTTGTCGGCGAGCGCCTTCCGGATCCACGCCTCCGCCCGCGCCGGCGACTCGATCTGCTCCACCATCAGCATCACCTGCTCGTTGGCGCCGCCGTGCAGCGGGCCCTTGAGGGCGCCGATCGCCGAGGTGATCGCCGAGTGGACGTCCGACATCGTCGCCGCGGTCACGCGCGCGGCGAACGTGGAGGCGTTGAACTCGTGGTCGGCGTGCAGGATCAGCGCGACGTCGAACGTCTTCACCTCGAGGGGCGTCGGCGTCTTTCCGTTCATCATGGCGAGGAAATTCGCGGCGAGGGAGAGCTTCGGGTTCGGGGCGACGATCGGCCTGCCCCGACGGATCCGTTCCCATGCGGCGACGAGCGTCGGCAGCCGGGCCGTGAGGCGCAGGGACTTGCGCGCGGTCGCCTCGCACGAGTTGTCGGCCGCGTCGGGATCGAACGCGGCCAGGGCCGAGACGCCCGTGCGGAGCACCTCCATGGGCGTCGTGCGCTTCGGCAGCGCGCGCAGGATCCCGACGAGCTTCGGCGGGAGCTTCCGGTTGGCGGTCGCCGCGAGGGCCCGCGCGTGGGCGTCGAGCTCCTTGCGCGTCGGCAAGGCGCCGTGCCAGAGAAGATAGACCACCTCTTCGAAGGAGGAGCGCTCGACGAGGTCGTTGACGTCGAAGCCGCGGTAGACGAGCCGGCCCTCGTGCCCATCGATGTAGCAGATGTCCGAGGTCGAGACGACGACGTCCTCGAGACCGCCTTTGCCTTCGCCGCTCATGGGCTCCCTCGCAGGGGGTGTCGTGAGAACGGTTTGCTTT
Source organism: Candidatus Methylomirabilota bacterium (assembly GCA_038066295.1). GTDB lineage: Bacteria > Methylomirabilota > Methylomirabilia > Rokubacteriales > CSP1-6 > JACPCG01. The sequence goes on from JBBTPF010000151.1 coordinate 1,233, forward strand.
TATCATACGCGGTGAGGCGCTTCAAGCCGCGTGCCCATGCGCGTGACCGATTTCTACGACCGCCATCCCATCAGCGAGCAGCAGGTGCGCGCCGCCGTCGCCCGGCGGCGCGGCGGCGACCTCCGGGAACTGACCGCCGGCGACCAGCTCTACGCCTTCTTCGTGGGCCTCGTCGAGGCCGGCAAGCTCGGCGGCGGGCACTTCACCGCGTCGCGCTGATCAGCGCGGGCGGAAGGGCGCGAGGGTCGCGTGGAGCCCCTCGAGCGTGTACGGCTTGGCGATCACGAAGTCCACCCGCCCCACCTCCTCCGGGGTCGACTCGTTCCCCATGGCCCAGCCGGTGACGAACCCGACCGGGAGATCTGGCCAGCGCGCCTTGACGCCTCGCGCTACTTCCCAGCCGTTCATCCCGGGCATGCCGAGGTCGGTGATCACCACGTCCACCCGCTCGCCGCCCTCGAGTTGCTGGAGCCCGTCGCGACCGCCGGGAGCCTGGAGCACGGTGTGACCCAGCGCCACGAGCGCGTCGGCGAGCGCCACGCGCACCCGCGCGTCGTCGTCGATCAAGAGTATCTTGAGTGACGGCGGCGGTGCCGTCGCGACCGGTGCCTGATCGTCAGCGGATGCCGGCTCGGCCGGCGGCAGGCGGAGGGTGACGACCGTCCCTTCGCCCATCGCGCTCCGGAGCTCGAGCGTGCCCCGGTGCCGCTGGATGACGCCGTGAGCGACGCTGAGGCCAAGCCCCGTGCTGTGCGGCCCCTTGGTGGTGAAGAATGGCTCGAGCGCGCGAGGCCGCACCTCGTCGGACATCCCGACGCCGTCGTCGGCGACCGAGCACGTCACCCATCCGTCCGACACCCCGGTCGTGATCGTGATCGTGCCGCCGCGGGGGAGGGCTTCGACGGCGTTGAGCAGGAGGTTCATCACCACCTCGCGCAGGGACGAGTCCTCGCCGGCAACGCGGGGGATCCCGCCGGGCCGGCACACGACCTCGATCGCGATCCCCTGCACGTGGGCTTGATCCTGCCACCGCGGCCGCGTGAGCTCCACCACCTCGGTGACGACCTCGTTGAGATCCACCCGCGCCATCTTGGAGACCGGCCGCATGGCGGTGAACCCGAGCACGCGCCGCACGACGTCGGCGGCGTCGTGCGTCGCCAGCTGCACGATCTCGAGGGACCGGCGGACCTCCGGCTCTTCGACCTTGCGGAGCAGGAGCTGGTTCCGTCCAGACACGATCGACAGCAGGTTGTTGAGGTGGTGCGCCATCCCCGAGGCCATCTGTCCCATCGCGCGGAGTGTCTCGCCCTCGACGACGCGAGTCTGGGCCGCCTTGAGCTCCTCGACAGCGTGCCCGAGGCGCTCGGCCGAGAGGCGCGCCTCCTGGAGCAGGCGCGCGTTGTCGAGAGCGTAGGCGATGTGGGCCAGCAGCGTGTTCAGGAACTGGAGGTCGGTCGGGTTGAAGGCGCGCGCCTCGCCGCCGCCCGCGGCGCGCTTCGTGACGCTCACGACGCCGATGATGCGGCTCTCGACGCGAACCGGCAGGCACAGGCTCTCGTCGCCAACCACGGCCTCGCCGGTCTCGGCCACGCGTCCCGCGACGCCCTGGCCCACCGGGACCTCGGTGCCGGGGATCAGGGCGGCGAGCTCCCCGCGCGCCGCGACGACGCGGAGCACGCGGCGCTCGGGGTCCGCGAGCATGATCGAGCCGCTCGTCGCGCGCACGGTGTTCATGGTCCGCTCGAGGAGGAGGTTCAGGAGGTCCTGCATCTGCGGGATCCGGGCGGCGAGCTCGACCAGCTCGTTCAGCGCCGAGAGCTTGAAGACGAGGTCTTGCAATCGCTCCGTCGAGATCCGCAGATCGTCCAGCATCCGCGCAAACGCGCCGCCGATCTGGCCGATCTCAGTGACCTGGCCGAGCCCGGGGATCGGCGTCGCGATGGTCGCAGCCACCGGCGCGCCGGCGGCCGGCTCCGGCTCCGCCAGCGCGCCCGCGAGCCTCGCGACCTGGCCGATCACCTGCCGCAGCACCGCGAATCCGAGCACCGCGAGCAGGAGGGCGCCGAGGAGGCTCATCTGCCCTTCGGTCGTCGCGAGCGCACCCGAATGCTGCAGCACGGGGAGCGTGGCGAGCAGCGGGAGCAGCGCGACGAGGGCGAAGATGATCGACGCCGCCCTCTTGAGATTCACGGTCTTCAACGGAACCGCCTGAGCAAGTCCTTCAATCCCCCCTCGATCTTCTGCCTGTCGAGCTCGCGGACGAGCGTGGAGGGGTCCACCCTGATGGACGGCGACGCCGCGGTCCCCGTCACCTTCGCCTTCACCGCGCCCCGGCCGTGGCTCACGACCACGTCGAGGTTCAGGCGGCCGGCGGCGAGCCCGTACTCGCCGGCGACCTCGACCTTCATCACGCGGCTCGCGTAGGTGAGGTCGCGCGTCGTCACGGCGCCGTTGGCGATCTGGTAGGTGCCCGTGATCGAGTCGAACTCGAGGGGCGAGGCGAAGAGCGAGGCCGGCAGGTCCGCGGAGAGGAGCGACGAGATCGCGCCGCCGACGCGCACGACGCCGCCGATCAGGGCGAGCGCCTGGGAGCCGACCACCCGCCCGGGACCGATGCGGAACCGACCCGGCCCGGAGAGCGTGCTCAGGGGGTCCGCCGCGCTCACGGATATGGCGCCCGTGAGATCGAGGGGCCCGGACACCGCGTAGCCCAGGCAGAGGAAGTCCGCCAGCACCGGCTCGAGGGGCAGCGCCTTGATGGCGAGGTCGGCGAGCCCGAGGCGGGCCCCCCGCTCGAGGGTCACCGTGAGGTTCGTCGAGATGGTGCCGCCCGCGAGGCTCGCCGTCACGGGCCGGCTCGCGAACCGGTTGTCCTCCCAGGACGCGCCGGCGAGCCTGAGCGCGTTGAGCGTGAGAGTGCGGCGCCTGGGCTCGGGACAGGCGGCCTGGGTCTGGGTGACGCGCACGTTCGCGAGCTCCACGCCGCCCGCCGCCCTCGGCGCGCCGAGCGTGCCGCTCACGACAAACGTCCCCTTGAGGGGGCCGCCGATCGCGGGCGCGGGTCCGGCGAAGGCGGCGACGAGCTCGGCGACATCCTTGCCCTCCACGGCGACGCGCGCGCTCACCGGCGCCTCGCCGAGGCCCCGCCCGCCGTTCACCGCCAGCCGGCCCTCGCTGATGGCGACGGCGAGGTCACCCGGCTTGACGTGCGCCTTGCCCTCGAAGCCGAGCGCCGGTCCCCCGGTGGTCAGCGTGAGATCGAGGTCCTCGACGCGGTACCGGCTCGGGGCGCCCCCCTTCTCGCGGGCGACGTAGGTGATCGTCGCTCTCTCGAGCGAGACGCGCGCCGGGAGGATTGCCGCCGTCCCCCCGGCGCCGGCGCCCGCCGGGCGGCTCGTACGTCCGGGGCTCCGGGCGTCCGCCGAGCCGCCGAGGCTCGCGATGTTCAGGTGGCCGTCCGGATTCTGGATGAGGGAGATGACCGGCCGGCTGAGCGTGAGCTCACCGAACTCGACGCGCCCGCCGAGGAGCGGGCGCACCTTCAACGCGAGGCGGCCGGTCTCGAGCCTGAGGAAGGGCGCCGTGCCGAACCGCGGGTCCTCCCCGATCTCGAGCGCGTGCAGCTTGACGGCCGGGCGCGGGAAGACGGCGACGGAGACGGACGCGAACTTGACGGGCCGGCCGAGCGCCTGCGAGGCGCTCCTCGCGATGAGCGTCTGGACACGCGGGGTGTCGACCAGGAACGGCAGCACGATGACCGCGGCGATCGCCAGGACGGCGACCGCCGCGAGGATTCCGACGACCCACGGGAGGGCGCGCTTCAACGCGCACCTGTCCGAAGGGCTACGACGTCTGGATCGCGGAGAGACGCCAGGGCTTCGGGCCGACGGGACGCGTGAAGGTCCAATACTCCTCGACTTCCTGAAGACTCTTCGAGCCGTCCACGAGGCTGCCGGTTGTGTCGTCCACCGTGTAGTCCACGAGCGACGCGGCGACGTAGACCGTCACCCAGTCCTGACCGCTCTCCTGCCACGCCTCCGTGACCTCAGCGCGCTTGAACTGGATCTGCCCGACGCGGCTCGTCTGCCGCGCGCCCCGCAGCCTGTCGCACTGGCTCTGGAGCCGCGCGTACTCCTGCGGCGTGAGCCGGTCGTTGAGCGGGCTCATGTCCCGTCGGGCGATCGCCTCCTGGACGTCCACGAACACGCGCTGGGCCCACGCCCCGAGCGCCGCGGGATCGAAGCCCGGGTCCATCTGGCGGATGTAGCCGATTCCGCGATCGAGGTCAGACGGCGCGGCCGGCGCTTCCACCGCGACGCCGGCGCCGGCGCCGCCGCCCGCCGGCCGATCCTGCTCCGCCGACCCGTAGGCGCTCGCCCCGCCGGCGTACGCGGGCTGGGGCGCGGGCTGACGCCGGCGCAGGAAGGTCATGAGGAGCAGCCCCCCGCCCACGACGAGCAGGATGTCGAAGAGGCCGATACCGCCGAAGCCGCCGCCCAGGCCGCCGAAGAGGAGCGAGCCGAGAAGACCGCCGAGCGCGAATCCCGCGATCCCGCCCATGAGGCCGCCGAAGAGGCCCGGACGCTGGGCCGGAGCGGTCGGCTGGCCGAGCTGGCGGGACGGGCTCGACGGGGTCGCCGGCGTCACCGGCGAGGGCGCCGGCCGGGCCGGGGCCGAGTACGACCGCGAGCCGCGGCTGCCGCCGCTCCCCGCGCGCGCCCAGACGGTGCCGGTGTCCAGCAGCAGGAGCGAAACGAGAGCCAACCCGAAGAGGGTCAGTAGGGCTCCAGATCTCATGGCGCACCTCCGGGCTCATTCTAGACCATATGGAAGGACCGGCCTGACCTATCGCGATCGGGCGTCCAAAGCCTCCCGGACCTTTCGCGCGAGTCCCAACGGCGTGAACGGCTTCCTGAGAAAGGCCTGATCTCCGTGGAGGACGCCGGAGTGGACGATGACATCGTCGGTGTGTCCAGACACGTACAGAACCTTCATCTCGGGCCGCGTGGCAGAAAGCTGTTCGGCCAACTTCCTCCCACTCATCCCCGGCATCACGACATCGGTCAGAAGCAGATGGATGGGCCCGGGGCGGCCCCTCGAGAGCCGGAGCGCCCGGTCGGCATCGGCGGCCTCCAGGAGTGTATAGCCCTGCTCCGTCAAGATCTCGCGGGCAATCTCACGAACGTCGTCCTCGTCCTCGACCAACAGAATGGTCTCGGTGCCCCGTGGCAGATCGCCGTCAATCCACTGGTCGGCGGTAGGAGTCACCTCGCCCCGGACCCACGGCAGGGAGATCGCGAAGGTCGTCCCTCGGCCCACCTCGCTTTCACATGCGATCTCTCCAGCGACTTGCTTGATGATGTCGTGGACCGTCGCCAGCCCCAGGCCCGTGCCCTTGCCCGGCGCCTTGGTCGTGAAGAACGCCTCGAAGAGATGGGCTTTCACCTCCTCGCCTATGCCCGTGCCCGTGTCGGTGACCGTCAGCACCACGGAGCCGCCCGCCGCGATTCCCGGCGCGCCGGGCCCGACGGCCGGATCCGCCCCGGCCGTGGTCGTCTCGATGGTCAACGTGCCGCCCTGGGGCATGGCGTCCCGGGCGTTGATCGCCAGATTGATGATCGCCAGCTCGATCTGGCCGGGGTCCGCGCTGATCGTGGCGCGGTCCGCGCTCGGACGGGTTACGAGCTCGATGTTTTCGCTGATAAGGCGGCGCAGCATCTTCGCGAGGTCGAGGATGAGGGCGTTGAGGTCAAACACGCGCGGTTCGATCACCTGGCCGCGAGAAAACGCCAGCAGCTTGCGCGTCAGCGCGGCCGCTCGCTCGCCCGCGCGGTGGATCGACTCCACCCGCTTCCGCTGGGGCTCGGCGAGAGGCTCGTTCAAGAGGAACCCGGCTTGCCCGAGGATCACCGCTAGCAGGTTATTAAAGTCGTGGGCGACGCCGCCGGCGAGTTGCCCGACCACCGCCATTTTCTGAGCCTGGGTGAGCCGGGGCTGGACCGACTCCTTCCGCTCGGCGCCGCGCTCGCGGGTGTCACGGTCGGGGATCGGGGACATGGCCTCTCCTCTTCGTTGCGGGTAGGCGCGGGTCGGTTCTCACGAAATCCCGGGCGCCGGCTCCCTCGTCGGGGCCGCCTCCAGCGCGGCCAGCCGCTTTTCAAGCTCGCCCAGGTGATCCCCATTGAGTGCTTCCTTGGCGTGGCTGTTGAACATTGGGTTGTTCACCCACCAGTCCATCCCCATCTCCTTCGCCTTGTCCACGGAGCAGATCACCAGGCGGATCTGGATGGTCAGCAGCTCGACGTCCACCAGCCTGATCCTGATGTCGCCGGCGATCACGATCCCCTTGTCGAGGATCCGCTCGAGCAGGTCCGCCAGGGTCGAGCTTTGCGTGGATTGCGTGATGCCGCGCTGGATGGTCATGTCATCCCCCTCTACAGGAGTCTCCCGAGGGGGCCGAGGTCGATATTCAGGTCCTCGTCCTCCAGGTTGAATGCCCTCCTGAGCCTGTCGATTTCCTGGGCCTGCCTCATCAGCGTCATGCCGAGCCGCTCGATCTCGGTCTCGGTCAGGGACCCGGCCTCGATGCGGCGGATCGCCTGCTTTTCCAGCAGCTCGTGGAGCAGCTTGACGAGCGTCAGGACGAGCTGTCCCAGCCCGTTCTTCACGTCATCCTGCTTGACGTTCAGTCGGCCCGGCCGCACCCCGAGCCCCGCGCGGGCCTCCATCACCCTGGCGAACTCGCTCATCGCCCGGGACTCTACCGCCGGTCTCTCAACGGCGCCCATCGGTCGCCTCCGTGATGGCGCTGTCCGCCTTCCCGCAGGGGCCGATGGCCAGCCGACGCCCGGTCTCGATGGACGTGAGCACCACCTGGAGCCCCAGATAGATCAGGTCGATGTCGGCCACCGAGATCGTGACCTCTCCGACGACCACGGCGCCTTTATTGAGCACCCGATCGAGCGCCTCGCACAGCGAGGCCCGCTCGCGGGCGCTGACCACCGGCGTGGGATCGGGTGATCGCCCGGCCATGTCTCTCACCCGGCCCGGTACAACGCCCGGCCCAGCCCATCGAGCCGCTCCATCCCCCGGAGATCTCCGCCCCGGTAGACCAGGGCCTGATGGGCCGCCGGGAAGACGTCCCGGACCTTCTCTTCGACCCGCGATTCTCTGCGGCGCAGGGCCGAGCACAGGGGGCAATCGCTCTCCGGCGTGGCGAGGTTGAGAAAGAGCACCGGGGCGCTGACCTTCATCCGTTCGCAGGCCGCGAGCAGATCCCTCGTCTCCTCGTACGCCATCTCGGTCAGGATGGTGACCGCATAGAGGGACGCCCGAGCCTGATCGGTCAGCAACGAGCGAAACCGCTTGAGGTCCTTGGAAAGCTCCACCAGCCTCTCAGACACGCCGGGCAATCGGAAGATGTTCTTGTACTTGAGGAAGAGCCCAAAAAAGACCTTGAGCCACCGGTCGATCAGCTCCGGCATCTCGAGCAGCCGGATCAGATGGCCGGTCGGGGCCGCGTCGAGGATGAAGACGTGATAGGTGCCGCGGGCGAGGAACTCCATCGCACGGGAGAGGGCCATCACTTCATCGAGACCCGGGGGCGAGAGATCGAGAATTCGCTCCATCACCTCGCGGTCGAACGTCAGGTCGAGGTTGGGCAAGAGAGAGGCGAGGGTCCGCCCGAGCTCGGTGGCGTACCGCCGCTTCAGGGTCTCGAGCTCGGCTCGGGCGTCGATCTGCATGGCCGTGAGGCCGGGACAGAGCCGGGTGGGCTCAGAGCCGACCGGCCGGTCCAGACAGGCCGAGAGTGAGTGGGCGGGGTCAGTCGAGAAGAGCAAGATCTCCGTGCCCGGCCGCTCGCGGGTCAGACGGAGTGCCGTGGCGCAGGCCAGCGTGGTCTTCCCGACTCCTCCTTTGCCGGCGAAGATCAGCAGCGTCACCTCGGGAGCAGGGAGCGGCGGGGCCTTGTCAACGCGAGGGGGCGCGGACCCCGGCCGGTGGGGAACCTGGGCCACGTCGGACAGCTCAGCCGCTTCCTCCCAGAGCGCGGCCAGGCGCTCCGACCCGCGGACCTCGTCAGCGAAGAGCGGGAGGCCCCAGACGACGCATCCCGACACCTGATCGTGGAGGCGCTTGACCTCCGGCACCTGGCCGGCGCGGCCGTCGGCGCACACGGGGCAGTCGGTGTCCGGATAGAGCCGGTTGACGACAAGCTCGGTCACGGGGATTTTCAACTGCTCCAGATCGTCCATCAGGCCGGCCGTCTCGGCGACGCTCAACGGCTCAGCCAGCGTCACCGGCACGAACCGGCATCGGACGGGATCGCGCAGGATCTTCTTCATCCGCTCCACCGACGCCGCCAGGTCCAACAGGAAGCGGTCCAGCTCGTCGCGGCGATAGGCGCCGCTGTAGAGCTTCTTCATGTACCGGTGCTTGGCCAGGAGCGCGTCCAGCGCTTCGAGCCATCGCCGGATCAGCTCCGGCATTTCCAGCAGGCGCAGCGTGTGGCCCCAGGGGGCCGTGTCCACGACGACGCAGGCGTATCGGTCCTCTTCGATCCACCGAGAGATCTCCAGGAACGCCATCAGCTCGTCGAGGCCGGGGAGCGAGAGGTCCAGGAACTGGCTGATGTCGTCGTCGTCGAGGAACGTCCCGCGCGCCGCGATCTCCTCGAGCTTCGCGCCGTGCGCCGACTTGAACGCCTCCAGGCGCTCCCTGGCGTCCAGCTCGATGAGCGTCAGGTTCGGCGGGAGGGCGGAGCCGGCGACGCCGTCGGCGAGGGAATGGGCCGGGTCGGTGGACACCAGCAGGTAGGACGACTCGGGCCACCGGCGGGCAAGGCTCAGAGCCGTCGCCGTCGCACAGGTGGTCTTCCCCACGCCGCCCTTGCCGCCGAAGAGGACGAGGCGCAGGGCGCCGTCACGGAGAAAGGCCGGCCCCGCCGCGTCCACCGCTATGCCTCCTCTCCGGCGTCTTCGTCGTCTTCCTCATCCACCTCTCCTTCGTCGTCCTC
>JBBTPF010000152.1:0-10590 GCA_038066295.1 Candidatus Methylomirabilota bacterium
CCAGGCGTGCGGCCCGGAGAAGTTCGCGATGTAGATCGCGATGTGGGGGCCGTCGTAGGGCTCGATCGGCGCCTCCGTCTCGCGGAAGATCAGCTCCTGGTGGTGGCCCACGACGACGCGCGCCACGACGCCCGTCGCCTCCCGGGTGACGCTCGCGGGCGCGCCCATCACGCTGCGGTAGAAGCGCGCGATGCCGTCGGCGGCGCCGGTCGGCACCGGGAACTCGACGTAGACCATGCCGAGCGTGAGGTCGCCCCACGGCCCGGGCGCGTAGCAGCGCAGCCGGTTGCCCCAGGGCGAGGTGACGGCGACGTGCTTGTCCTCGATCGACCAGGCGAACTGCGTGCCGGCCAGCTCGTCGCGGACCGACTCGAGCCGCGCCGGGAGGGCGTCGCAATCCTGGATCACGAGGCCCACCACGCCGGGCAGCACCTGCGGCTCGTTCGTCGGCAGGTGGAACTGGTGCGCGCCGATGTTGATCCACATGTTGTCGGTCCCGACCATCACGTACGGATCGCGCGTGAGCCCGAGTCCCTGCACGTAGAACGCCGTGGCGATGGTCTGGTCGGCGACGCGCACGTTGACGTGCTCGAGCGCCAGGATGTTGCCGACGTCCTGACGGCGCCGGTCGTATGTTCCCGCCATCGCACTCACCTCCCTACTTCACGATCTCCAGCAGCTCGACCTCGAAGACGAGCGTCGCGCCCGGCCTGATCCGGGGCGGGCGGCCCTGGTCACCGTACGCGAGGTCGGGCGGGCACACCAGCCGACTCTTGCCCCCGACCTTCATCAGGGGCACGCCTTCCGTCCAGCACTTGATGACGCCGCCCCCGAGGCCGATGGTGGTCGGCTCGTTGCGCTGCACCGAGCTGTCGAAGACGGTCCCGTCGGTGAACGTCCCGTGGTAGTGGACCTTCACCTTGTCGGAGGCCTTCGGCGAGGCGCCGGTCCCCGCCTTGAGCGTCGTGATGATCAGGCCGGACGCGGCCTTGGTCGCGCCCTTCTCTCCGGCGGCTTTCTCGAGGAACGCCTGCCCCGCCTTCTTCTCGACGGCCGCCGCGGCGGCGAGCCGCGCGGTCTGAAGCGTCTGGAGCTTCGGCCCCCAGGCCTGGAGGTCCACCTTCGGCTCCTTCTTCAGGACGCCGTCGGTCATGCCGGCCTTGACGGCGTCCAGGTCGGGCGCCGTCAGATAGAACGCGGCCAGGTTCTGGCTGATGACGAGACCGAGGGCGTAGAGGGTCTTCTGCTCGTCCGTCTTGAGCTCCTGGCCGGCGGCGGCGGGAGCCCAGGCCAGGACGGCGGCCAGGAACACGAGAAGACTTCGGCGCATGAGGGTTCCTTTCTTGAGGCCTGATTGGCGTAGGATAATGCGATCTTCTCACGGAGGCGCCCGAATGCCAGAATCGATTCCGGCCTCGCTGATCATCGACACGCTGAAGGACACCTTCCGGGAGGCGCGGGCGGCCCTGGCCGCCGAGGCCCAGGAGCCGCCGCGCCACCAGCACCTCGGCTGGATCCTCTCGGTGCCGGACACCCACCAGAAGACCGTGCTCGCCGCGCTCGACAAGGAGCAGGCGATCCGCGTCCTCACCTGCGCGACGGAAGACGAGGCCACGGCGGTCGCCGCCGGCCTCTGGATGGGCGGCGAGCCGTGCGCGCTCATGATCCAGCACGCGGGGCTCTACGCCTCGGTCAACACGCTGCGCGGCGTCGCGATGGAGGGGCGCGTGCCGGTCTTTTGCATGATCGGCCTCCTCTCCCGAGAGCGGGACAAGGATCCTCGGGAGTCGCGGCACTCCATGGTCCGCTACTGCGAGCCGCTGCTCGACACCTTCGGCGTGCCCCACGCGCGGCTCGAGGGGCCGGATGACGTCCACCTCATCCCCGAGTACTACCGGCTCGCGCAGAAGCGCCGCGGGCCCGCGGCCGTGCTCGTCGGCCTGGAGACGATCTGATGGCGATGAAGCCCGAAGACGTGCTCCGCGCGATCGCCGCCGCGCGCGGCGACGCGATCTGCATCCCGACCATGACGACGGCGCCCGCATGGCGCGAGTTGGCCCCCGACGACCTCTCGGTGACGTGCGTCGGCTTCATGGGCGGCGCCTCCGCGCTGGGTCTGGGCCTGGCGCTGGCGCGCCCCGACCGGCGGGTCGTCGTGTTCGACGGCGACGGCTCGCTCCTGATGCAGCTCGGCTCGCTCGCGACGATCGCCAGCGCCGCGCCGCGCAACCTCACCCACGTGGTCTTCAAGAACGGCGTCTACCACACCTCCGGCGCGCAGGAGATCCCCGGCGGGCTCCAGGTGGACTTCGTCACGATGGCGAAGGGCGCGGGCTACCGTCAGGCCTACGCCGTGCGCGAGCTGGACGACTTCAAGCGCCGCCTGCCCGCGATGCTCACCGACCCGGGGCCGCTGCTGGTCGAGCTCTCCACCGGCCTCGCCGAGAAGACGCCCATGACCGCGCGCGGCGGCCTCCCCTTCCACGAGCAGGCGGAGAAGCTCAGGACGAAGCTCGTCGGTCTTACTCCCTCCTGACAAGACCGACGGCGGCCCGGGACCGGTACCAGCCGTCGATCTCGCGCTGGAGCGCCGCCGGATCGGGGTGGCTCGCCTCGACCGCGTGGATCCAGCGCGCCGCGTCCGCCTCGGTCGGGACCACGTCCGCGGTCGGCATCGGGAAGTCGTACGCGGAAAAGCCGCTCGCCGGCAAGCGGGTGTCCATGGGGAGCGCCCGGGCGTGACGGTGGGCGAGCAGGCGCTCGTACACCGCCCGGTAGATCTCCGGGTCGTACGGGACGTCCGCATCCGGCCGGGCCGCCGGGTCTGCGGCGCCCAGGACACGGGCCACCCCGACGAGCTGGCGCCAGAGATCCCGGAGAACCTCGGGTGACGCGTCCTCCCGCTCGCGGGGATGGAGCGGGTCCCGCGCGCGGCGCGCCCGCTCGGCCTCGAGGTGCTCCCGGAGCGCCCGAGAAGGCACCGGGATCACGAAGCGCGTCCACTCGGCCGAGAGCACGCGCTCGGCCTCGTCGCGACCCACACGGGCGAGCTCGACCAGGCGATGGCCGACGAAGGGCGTCTCGCCGATCAGGATGTCCTCCAGGCCCGGATGCTCGGCGTGCCACTGCGCGACGGCGGCGCGCGCCCAGCGACCGACGGCGAGCCGGATCACGCCGTGCGTGACGCCGCGCTCCTGCGGATAGCGCCGGCCGGGCGTGCTCGCCTCGAACACGGGCCGGGCGACGTCCCACTGAAGGAGGTGGATCGGGCGTCCCCGGGCGTGCGCGAGGTGCGCGAGCTGGTGGATCAGGAGGCTCTTGCCGGTGCCGGGGAGCCCGGCGAAGAAGACGAGGCGCGCGTCGCGGGCCAGCGCGGCGAGGACCGCCAGGAGCCCCGCGTCCTCGCTCACGACGAGTCCCGGCGGCGGCTCGCGCCCGCTCACTCGCGGCCTCCCGAGAGTGTGCTACGCTGTCGCGGCCTGATTCGCGACCACGCCATCCAGGGGGGAGCAGACATCATGGCGAACAATATCATCCGCGTGGGCAACGTGGAGATCATGGCCCTGTCGGACGGCCTGCTCGAATTCGATCTGTGCAACTTCTTCCCGACCATCCCGCAGGGCGACTGGCGCCAGTACGAGTCCCACCTCACGCACGAACGCAAGGTTCGCTTCAACCTCGGCTCCTACCTGATCCGGTCGGAAGGGCGGACGATCCTCGTCGACACGGGGCTCGGTCCCAAGCCGGCTGACGCGCCCGACGTCCCGTGGGGCCAGCTCCTGCACGACTTCCAGGCCCGTGGAGTGCGGCCGGAGGAAGTGGACATGGTCGTCCTGACGCACCTGCACCGCGATCATGTCGGCTGGAACTTGCTGGCGCAGGGCGAGAAATATGTGCCGACCTTTCCGAACGCCCGCTACTGGATGAGCGCGCAGGACTGGGACGTGTGCCACCAGCCCGAGGTCCAGCCCCAGCGCTTTCCCAACGCGCCCACCTGTGTCTGGCCGCTGGCCGAGCTCGGCCTGGTGGAGCTGATGCAGGGGGAACGCAGCCTGACGCGCGAGTTGACCGCTCTGCCGACACCCGGCCACACGCCGGGGCACATGAGCGTCCTGGTCACCTCGCAGGGGGAGCGGGCGCTCGTCCTGGGGGACGCGGCGCACAGCCCGGTGCAGGTGCACGAGACCGACTGGGTCTCGCGGGCCGACATGGACCCGGAGCTGACGCGTCAGACTCGACGGGCGCTGATGGAACGCCTGGAGCGCGAGGAGATCATCGTGGCGGCAGGACACTTCCAGGCGCCCGGGTTCGGGAGGATCGTGCGCCTGCAGGGGCGCCGCTACTGGCAGGGGCTCTAACGCACCGGCGAGTCAGCGCGCGGTGAGGAAGGGCCAGAGCGCGTCGGCGCCGCGCGCGGCGACCGACCGGCCGAGCCTCGCCGCCCACCAGCCCTCGCCGCCGAACTCGGCGCGCCACGACCAGAGCCGGCGCGTGACGAGCTGGAGCGCGTGCTCGTGGGTGAAGCCGATCGCGCCGTGGACCTGATGGGCGATCGAGGCGCCGATCCCCGCCGCCTCGCCCACCCGCACCTTGGCGACGGCGATCTCGAACGCGGGGTCGCCGCGGTCGGCGGCGCGGAAGGCGTGCGCCGCCGCCATGCCGGCCGCCGCGGCCTGCTCGCCCAGGATCGCGAGCTGCCACTGGATCGCCTGGAACGCGCCGATGGGCTTCCCGAACTGCCGCCGCTCCGTGGCGTAACGCGTCGTCTGGCCGACGAGGTAGTCGAGCCCGCCGGCCATCTGGGCCGAGCGCGCGAGCGCGCCGTAGAACCAGACGGCGTCGGGCGGGACGCGTGCGCCGATCGGCGCCGCAGCGGCGACGGCAGCGCCGTCGAAGACGAGCGTGTCGCGCGGCTCGAGCCCGAGACTCCGGTCTTCCGTGACGCGGTAGTCGCCGGCGGCGACGAGCGCGACGTGCGGCCGAGCATCGGGGTCGGCCACCACGACCACGTGCTTGGCCGAGCGGCCCCACGGCACGCGCGCGGCCGTCCCGCTGAGCGTCCAGCCGTTGCCCGCGCGGGCGAGCCGAAGACGCTCGCCGCGATGGACCGGTGCCAGCGTCATCGGACCGCTCGGCACCTCGAGCCCCGACTCGGTGAGGAACCAGGCGGCCACGATCGTCTCGGGGAGCGGGAGCGGCACCGCGTGCCGCCCGGCGGCGCGCATGACGACATGGGCGTCGCCCCACGTGCCCCCCGCGCCGCCCTTCGCCTCCGGCACGAGCGGGAGCGTGAGGCCGTTCTCCTCCACGGCGTCCCAGAGCTCCGCCGGCCATCGTCCCGTCTCCGCGGCGTGGAGCAGGTCGGGCGTCACGCGATCGGTGAAGAGCCGCGTGACGACGTCGTCGAGGAGGTCGCTCATTTGTAGCGGGGTCCGCGGGGCCGGCGTGGACCGTGGGTGGCCCGAGACAGGCGCGCGTCGCTCATTTGTAACGGGGTCCGCGAGACCGGCGTGAGCCGTGGGTGGCCTGAGAGAGGCGCGCGTCGCTCATCGGAGCCCGAGCCCGCGCGCGATGATGCCGCGCAGGATCTCCCGCGTGCCGCCGCGGAGGGAGAACGACGGCGCGTTCTGGGTGAGGTAGCCGAGGGTCTGCTGGAGATCGCTCCCGCTGTCGATCGTCGGCTCGACGCCCAGGAGCGCGTGGACGACCTCGGGGATCTCCTGCTCGAAGTTCGTGCCGAGGTCCTTCACGAGCGCGGCCTCGAGGTTCGGGTTCCGGCCCGCCTCGAGCATCCCCGCGACGGAGAGCGACATCTGGCGCAGCGTGGCGAGGTGGGCGACGAGGCGCCCCGCCGTCGCCGCCGCGCGCTCGCCGGGCTCCTTCCCGACCTCGCGGATCAGCTCGACCAGGAGCGCGAGGGACGAGAGATAGCGCTCGGGCCCGCTCCGCTCGAAGGCGAGCTCGGCGGTCACCTGCTTCCAGCCGGCGCCCTCCTCGCCCACCCGCATGTCCTCGGGCACGAAGACGTCCTCGAAGAGGACCATGTTGAAGTGGTGCGAGCCCCTGAGGTCGATGATGGGGCTGATCGTGATCCCGGGCGACTTCGTATCCACCAGGAACTGCGTGAGCCCCTCGTGCTTCTTCACCGGATCGTGGTGCGTCCGGAAGAGCGCGATCATGTAGTCCGAGCGGTGGGCGTTGCTCGTCCACACCTTGGTGCCGTTCACCCGGTAGCCGCCGGGGACGCGCTCGGCGCGCGTGCGGATGGACGCGAGGTCCGAGCCCGAGTCGGGCTCGCTCATGCCGATCGCGAACGCCAGCTCGCCGCGCGCGATCGCCGGCAGAAAGCGCTCGCGCTGGGCCTCGGTGCCGAAGCGGAGGAGCAGCGGACCCGACTGGCGGTCGGCGACCCAGTGGGCCGACACGGGCGCGCCGACCGCGAGCATCTCCTCCAGCACGACGTAGCGCTCGAGCGCGCTCCGCTCGTGGCCCCCGTAGCGCTTGGGCCAGGTCATCCCGATCCAGCCGCGCGCACCCATCTTCCGGCTGAACTCGCGGTCCCACCCGCCCCACGAGCGCGCGCGCCGCACCGGCGGGAGGTCGCCGACCTCCGCGCGCAGGAACGCGCGCACCTCGGCGCGCAGCGCCTCGGCCGCAGGCGGCAGCTCGCAGAGCTCGAAGGTGAAGGCCTGCGCCGCCACTACGCGTACGTCTCGCGCTGGCGCAGCTCGACGAAGAGCCCGTGCGCGTCGCCCGGATGGACCCACGCGATGTTCTTGTCCGCCCGGTGATCCACGCGCGCGCCCTGCCCCCGGAGGCGCTCGACGCCGCCGGGGACGTCCTTGCACTCGAAGCCGACCAGATAGACGCCCTCGCCGTGCTTCGCGAGGAAGCGGCCGATGGCCTTCGTCGGGTCCGTGGGCTGGAGCAGCTCGATGTGGCCGATCCCGGTGGGCAGGATCGCGTTCTTGAAGCCGAACTCCCTGGACTCCGCGCGACGGTGGACGTTCAAGCCAAAGAGACGCGTGTACCGCTCGACCGCGGCGTCGAGGTCCCGGACGACGACCGACAGCTCCACGATGTCGCCTAGCATGGTCTCCTCCTTGAGGGCGTCGGCGGGATCATATCACCCCAACTCTCCCCTTGTGGGCGCGCGCTCCCGCTGGCACTCTAGCCTCCTCTCGCTCTCGACGGGCGAGCAGGACCCGACGAAGAAGCGCGACATCTTGCGGGACGCGATCCGCGCGCTGGCCCCGGCGGCGCGGCGGTGAAAGGGAGCACGGCATGATCACCCGGCCCGAGTTCTTCCGTCCCCCGCTCGAGTACCCGCGCATCCCGTACGGCGACATGCTCACGCACGGCGCGTCGCGCTGGCCCGAGAACGTCGCCGTAGTCTTCCGGGGGACGAGCATCACCTACCGGGAGCTCGACGCGCTGACGCACCGCTTCGCCCGCGCGCTGCGCGCCGTCGGCGTCACGCAGGGCGACAAGGTCGCGCTGCTGACGACCAATTGCCCGGAGTACATCATCGCGTTCTACGCGATCGCCCGCATCGGGGCCGTCGTGAGCCCGATGAACCCGTCGTACAAGGAGCGCGAGATCGAGTACCAGCTGAACGACTCCGAGGCGGCCGCCGCCGTCGTCCACAGCGATCTGCTGCCGCTGGTGGACGCGGTGCGCGCCGAGACGCCCCGGCTCCGCCACGTCGTCGCGATCGGCCCCGCGCCCGCGACGGCCAGGACCGCGCGCCACTTCGCCGAGCTGATCGAACGCGAGCCCGCGGTACCGCTGCCTCCACCGGGGATCGACTGGGACGACCTCGTGGCCCTGCCCTACTCGAGCGGAACGACCGGGCTCCCCAAGGGGGTCCTCCTCAGCCACAAGAACCTCGTCTGCAACAACGTCCAGTTCGCCGCGACCGCGCGCATCACGCAGGCGGACCGGATGATGATCTTCCTGCCCTTCTACCACATCTACGGCGCGATGCTGATGGGCGCCGCGATGTACACGGGCGCCACCGCGGTCCTGATGGAGCGGTTCGAGCCCGGCGAGTGCATGCGGCTCATCGAGGAGCACAGGATCACGCTCTTCTTCGTCGTGCCACCCGTCCTCGTGATGCTCTCGGCCTGGCCGGAACTCAAGAAGCACGATCTCTCGAGCGTCCGGTTCACGATGGTCGGGGCCGCGCCGCTCGCCCCCGAGGTGGGCCGCCGCTTCCAGGAGCTCACCCGGGTGCCGGTCGTGCAGGGCTACGGCCTGACCGAGGCCGCCCCCCTCACCCACCTCAACCCGGTCTACAGCGACGAGTTGCGCGTGATGGCGTCGGCCGGCCTGCCCGCCCACGACACCGAGCAGAAGGTGGTGGACGTCGAGACGGGCGAGAAGGTCCTCGGGCCCGGTGAAGTCGGGGAGATCTGCATCCGCGGACCGCAGGTGATGCAAGGGTACTGGAAGGCCCCCGAGGCGACGGCGACGACGATCCGCGACGGGTGGCTCTACACAGGCGACATCGGCTACGTGGACGAGCGCGGCCACACGTTCATCCAGGACCGCAAGAAGGAGATGATCAAGTACAAGGGCTTCGGGATCGCCCCGGCCGAGATCGAGGCGCTCCTGTTCGAGCATCCCGGCGTCGCCGACGTCGCGGTGATCGGCAAGCCCGATCCCGAGGCGGGCGAAGTCCCCAAGGCCTTCGTCGTGAGAAAGGCCGGCCACGAGACGCTCGCGGCCGAGGCGCTGATCGCGTTCGCCAGGGGCCGCCTGGCCGGCTACAAGACGGTCCACGAGATCGAGTTCGTCCCGGCGATCCCGAAGACGCCCTCCGGCAAGATCCTGCGCCGCGTCCTGAAAGAGCAGGAGCTGGCGAAGACGCCCCGCCCGACCTCCTGAGGAGATCATCCGGTCCGCTACCCTTTGACGCCGCCGGCACCGATCCCGGTCACCAGGTAGCGCTGCACGAACCCGAACACGACCGCCATCGGCAGCGTGACGAGCACGGACGCCGCCATCATGAGCCCCCAGTTCACATCGGTCGCCGAGAGAAAGCGCATCATGCCCGGCGGCAACGTGCGCAGCGACTCGTCCGAGATGAGGATCAGCGCGAAGAGGTATTCGTTCCACGCGAACAGGAACGCGAAGATGCCGGTCGCCAGGATGCCGGGCATGGCCTGCGGCAGGACGACCTTCCACAGCGCGCCCAGGCGGGAGCAGCCGTCGATCAGCGCGGCCTCCTCCATCTCGACCGGCACGTTCCGGAAGAAGCCGCGAAGCACCCACATCACGAACGGCAGCGTGAACGTGATGTAGGCCAGGGCGAGGCCGAGGTGGGAGTCGGTCAGCCCGAGCCGCGAGAAGAGCAACACGAGCGGGATGATGAGCAGCGCGCCCGGGAACATGTACGCGAGGAGCACGGACCGACCGTAGAGCTCCTTGCCCCGGACGCGGCAGCGCGCGAGCGCGTAGGCGCCGAGCGTCCCCACGACCAGGGAAATCCCCGTCGACAGCAGACACACCTTGAGGCTGTTCACGAAGAGCTGCAGGAAGTCGGTCAGCACGAACAACTCGCGGTAGTGGAGGCTCGTCCAGGCGCGGGGCACCCACGAGGGGGGCACCGCGAAGATCTCCGTCTGCGGCTTCAGCGAGGTGACGAGCATCCAATAGAGCGGAAACCCGACCAGCGTCAGGACCAGCCCCGTCAGCGCGTAGATCCCGAGGCGCGCGCGCATCACTCCTGCTCGGAAGAGAAGAGACGGAAGTAGAGGGTCATGACGCCGACGAGCAGCAGGAACATGACCACGGCGATCGCCGACCCCTTGCCGACCTCGTAGATGGCGAAGGCCTGCTCGTACACGAGGATCGGCAGCGTCAGCGTGCCGCGGAGCGGGCCGCCGCCCGTCAGCAGGAACACGACCTCGAAGTTGTTGAACATCCAGATCGTCCGGAGCAGCGCGACCACCACGAGCACGTCCCTGATCTGGGGGAGCGTGATCTCGGCGAAGCGGGCGACGGTCCCGGCCCCGTCGATCCGCGCCGCCTCGTACAGCTCCTGGGGGATGACCTGGAGCCGGGCCAGCACGACGACCACGACGAACGGGAAGTACTTCCAGACGCCCACCAAGATGACGCTCCAGAGGGCGCTCCCGGGCTTGGAGAGCCAGGCGATCGGCTGGGACACCAGTCCCGTCTGGAGGAGCAGATAATTCACGACGCCGTACAGGGCGTTGTAGAGCAGCATCCACACGAGGACGACCGCCACGATCGGCATCATGTAGGGGAACAGCACGAGCCCGCGGGCGAGGGAGCGGCCGGCGAACCGCTGGTGGAGGAGCAGCGCAACCGCCGTGCCGAGCACGAGCTGGAACCCGACGGTCCCCCCGGCCCAGAGCGCGGAGAGCCACAGGGCGCTCCAGAACTCCGCGGTGCTCAGCAACCAGAGGTAGTTCCCGACGCCGACGAACGTGCCGGTGCGGTCGAGCAGGTGGATATCGAAAAAGCTCGTGTAGACGCCGTAGCCGAGCGGGAACGCCAGCAGCGTGAGGAAGAGCACGCCGCTCGGCAGGAGCAGGATGGCGCCGAGGTGCCGGTCGCGCA
>JBBTPF010000152.1:10690-11842 GCA_038066295.1 Candidatus Methylomirabilota bacterium
GACGATCTTCTGGACGCAGTCGGTCAGGATGTTCTTGGACTCGACGACCTCGTACTTGTAATTGAACGGATGCTTCGGGGACTCGAGCGTCGGCGCCACCGCGTAGTCGGTGGGGGTCAGCAGCACCTTGACGATGTCCGGATTCGCTTTGATCCATTCGTGCCCGGCGTACAGCGGCTCGACGGACTTCTGGGTCGGCACGACGTGGCCGACCACCGGCGTGAGAAGGCGCATGACCTGCTCGGGTTGGAGCAGGAACTTGACGACGTCCGTCGCCTCCGCGGTGTTCGGCGTCTTGTGGAGATAGAACTCGTCGAAGTGGAGCGTCGTCCGGTGCTGCCTGTCCCGCGGGATGTGCACCGTCGCCGTCAGCGGCAGGAGCTGCGGCGCCTGGGCGTAGAGGTGCGCGAGCACCCGGCCCCAGTAGAAGGTCGTCGCCGACTTCCCGGACACGAACGCCGCCGACGCCTCGCGGAAGCCGTACTGGCCGACGTCGGGCGGTGAGAAGCGCGTCGCCATCTCGCCGTAGTACTGGAGGGCCCGGCGGCTCTCCGGCGAATCGAAGACGACATTCAGCTTCTCGTCGAAGAGCATCCCGCCCGCACTCCAGATGTGGATCAACGCCATGAGGTGGGTGTTCCAGGTGCGGCCTGCGCTGTAGACGGCGCCATAGAATCCCTTGGCGGGATCCGTCAGCTTCTCGGCCGCCGCACGATAGTCGTCCCAGGTGATCGGCGGCTTGAGGCCCTTGGCGGCGAAGAGGTCCTTCCGGTACCAGAGCACCGGCCACTGGCCCCCGTACGGGATGGCCATCTGGATCCCGCGATACTGCCAGACCTTGAGGGCGGCCGGGTTGAAGTCGCTTCGCCCGAGGGCATCCACGACGGGTGCCAGGTCGACGACGAGCCCCCGCTTCGTCTCGGCAGCAACGAAGTCCGGCTTGCTGCTCCCGGCGACAATCTCGGGCGGCTTGCCCGCGGCGATGTCCGCCGCGAGCTTCTTCGTGATGTCGTCCCACTTGGCGAACTCCCCCTTGATCACGACGTCCTTGTTCTTCTTCGCCGTGTAGTCCTCGAAGAGGGCGTTCCACGCCTTGATCTGGCTCGGGTCGGCTTCCGGAGTGAAGAGCCGGAGCGTCTTCGCCGCGAACGC
>JBBTPF010000153.1:0-1061 GCA_038066295.1 Candidatus Methylomirabilota bacterium
GAAGGTGTGCATGTCGCACTCGTAGACGAGGCGCCCCTCGGGGGTGAGGACGAGCCCGTCGCGTCCGAGGATCCGCTCGAGCTCGGTGACGACGGCGGCGCTCAGGGGCATGGGCGGCGCTCCCCCGGCCGGATCAGGAGATCTTCCAGGTGTCCCCGGATGTCAGCAGCTTGGCGATGTCGCCCGGCCCGCGCTCGGAGATCGCCTGCTGCTCCTGCTGGAGCATGATCTCCTCGTACACGGGCGCCTCGATGGCGGCGAGCACGCCGATCGGCACCGGGAAGTCGGGCGCGAAGAGGTCGGCCAGCAGCTTCGCCGCGTTGACGTTCGTCTCGTCGTGGACCCAGAGCGCGCTCTCCGGCACGTCCTTGGCGCGGACCACCCTCGGTACGACGCCGTCCATGATGACCGCGCGGCGCTCGTCGGGGGGCCCGAACAGGAGAGGCTTGCCGGGCTCCAGCCGCAGCTCGTACTGGAGCTTCGAGTCCTTGTCGTAGACGACGTTCCACGCGAGGTGGTTGTAGACGTTGCAGTTCTGGAGGATCTCGAGGAACCCGGCGCCGTTGTGGCGGGCGGCGCGCCGGAGCATCTCCTCCACGTGCTGGATGTTGCGGTCCACCGTCCGCGCGACGAACGTGGCGCCGCAGCCGAGGGCGAAGGCGAGCGGGTTGACCGGGCGATCGGCCGAGCCCGCCGGCGTGGACTTCGTCACCTTGCCCAGCTCGCTCGTCGGCGAGTACTGGCCCTTCGTGAGGCCGTAGATCCGGTTGTTGAAGAGGAGGATCGTGACGGACACGTTGCGGCGCAGCACGTGCAGCATGTGGTTGCCGCCGATCGAGAGCCCGTCCCCGTCGCCGGTGACGACGAACACCTTGAGATCCGGCCGCGCGAGACGCAGGCCCGTGGCGATCGCCGGCGCCCGGCCGTGAATCGTGTGGAAGCCGTAGGTGTTCATGTAGTACGGGAACCGGCTCGAGCAGCCGATCCCCGAGATGAAGACGATGTTCTCCCTGGGCACGCCCAGGTCGAGCATCGTCTTCTGCACGGCGGAGAGGATCGCG
>JBBTPF010000154.1:0-1321 GCA_038066295.1 Candidatus Methylomirabilota bacterium
ACCGCTACTTCATCAACCGCATCGCGACGAAGATCGTCGAGGTCGGGGGCGGCGCGCTCGTCCCCCACCTCGGGAATTACGACGACTACCTCGCCGCGAAAGAACGCGCGGCGGTCGAGGCGGGATCCGGGGAGGCATCCGGGCGCCCTCCGGCCTCCCCGGCTCGCACGCGTCACGATCGGAAGGCGCGGGGATCGGGCAGGGAGCCGGCGCCGCGTCCGAAGCGCGCGACGAAGGAGGTGCGCGCGCTGCGCGGGCGGATCGAGGCGGTGGAGAAGCAGATCCACGCGCTCGAGGCGCGGCTGGCCGAGATCGGCGAGGCGCTGGGCGGTCCCGCGCTCTATGCGGACGGCGAGCGGGTGCGCGCGGTGACCGCCGAGCGGAAGAACGCGGAGGAGCAGGTCGCGTGGCTCATGCGCGAGTGGGAGGCGCTCTCGACCGCGCTCGCGGCCCATGAGTGAGTTCTACGCCCCGATCGATCCCGACGCGCTCAAGCGCGAGCGCGCGAAGGCGCGCGAGCTGCGCGAGAGCCCGTGGTGGAAGCGCCGTATCGCCGAGGGCGTCTGCTCCTACTGCCGGCGCAAGGTCGGCCGCGCGAACCTCACCCTGGACCACATCGTCCCGCTGGGCCGCGGCGGCAGATCCGTCCGCGGCAACGTCGTCCCCGCCTGCAAGGAGTGCAACACCCGGAAGCAGTCCCTGCTGCCGATCGAGTGGCAGGACTACCTGCGCTCCCTCGCGGCCCCTCGCGAGGACTAGCGCCGCAACGGCTGGCCGCGTGCCGCCGTCCATGTCGCCGCGATCTTCGCACGCGCGCCCGCCTGCCGTATCCCTTTCGCGTGTCTGAATCATTGGACGTTGACGCGCTTCGCGGGGGACGGGTTCAATGACACTCGCTCGCGAGCGCTCGAGCGAATGCGGTGAACCCGAACATCCGGAGGAACGCTCATGAAGATGCTTCGCGCGCTGATCGTCGTGCTCCTCGTGTCGTTCGTATGGCTGATCCCGTCGCCGCCCGCCGCCGCGCCGCCCGGCCGCTCGGAGCCGGTGCCGGCCTCCGCGCCCGCTGGCGAGCCGGTGAACATCAACACGGCGGACGTCAAGGAGCTGATGAAGCTCGAGGGCGTGGGCCGGAAGGTCGCCGAGAAGATCGTCGAGTACCGCGAGCAGCGCGGCCGGTTCCAGAAGCCGGAGGAGATCCGGAGGGTGGAAGGCATCGGCAGCGGGCTCTGGGAGCGGAACCGCGCGCGCATCGGGGTGAAGTAGCCGCGGTCCGCACTTTTTCTTTGGAGCGCGGCGGGCCCGGTGTAGGATGAGGCAA
>JBBTPF010000155.1:0-2314 GCA_038066295.1 Candidatus Methylomirabilota bacterium
GGCTCGACCCGCTTCGAGGGGCTGCGCGGCACCCGGTGGACGTTCACCGCGAGCGGGGCCGTGACGAACCTGGCCGCGCGGCTGTCGGCCGCCGCGGGGCCCAACCAGCTCTTCGTCGCTCCGGAGACGATGCGACGCGCCGGAAGCCGTTACGAGGCGACGAAGCGCGAAGGCGAACAGCCGAAGGGCCTCGAGGGGATCCAGCCCTACCAGATCCTGCGTGCCTCCGCGCGGCCTTAGCGCGCGTTATTCACGAACGGTCGTCGCGTGTGGCGGGCGGGGCCTGTCGCAGGGTGCAGCCCCCACGGGACCGGCTCCGTCACCCACTCGCCCGAACGCCGCGCTGCGCGCGGCGGGCGGGACGAGGGGGGCCCACTGCGCGCGGCCCCGTGGGGGCTGCACCCTGCGCCACCCGCCCGGTCGCGCCATCGCCGTTCGTGAATAGCGCGCGTCAGCGGCGGTGGAACGCGGGGATCACCTCGGCGGCGAGCCGCTCGAGCTGCTCGAGCATGCGCTCGGGCGGGCCCATCGGCCGGACGATGAACTTCGACCCGCCGCCCGCGACGTACTGCTCGAGCCGCTCGGCCAGCATCTCGGCGGGGCCGAACGCCGTGCAGGCGGCGAGCGTCGCTTCGTCCACCCGGCCGCGCGGGATGAACGGCGCCGCGGCGGCGCGCGCCCGGGCCGGCTCGTCGTCGAGCCAGACGTTGACGAGCGCGCCGAAGTGGTCGCCCGGCACCGCGCGCCCCGCCTCCGCGGCGAACGCGCGCGTCTTCTCGACGCCCACGCGGAACTGGGCCGGCGTGATGAACGACGGGATCCAGCCGTCGCCGAGGCGCCCGGCGCGGCGCATCGCCGCCTCGCTGTTGCCCCCGATCCAGAGCGGCAGGGACGGCTGCACGGGCCGCGGCAGGACGGTGATGCGGTCGAGCGTCCAGAACTCGCCGTCGTAACTGACGTCGCTCTCGCTCCAGCAGCGGCGCATGATCCGGATCGCCTCGTCGGTCCGCCGGCCGCGCTCCCTGAAGGGCACGCCCGCGGCGCGGAACTCGCGCTCCTGCTCGACGCCGATCCCGACGGCGGGCAGCGCGCGGCCGCCCGACAGGTAGTCCAGCATCGCGAGCTCCCGCGCGGCGACGACGGGCGAGCGGAACGGCGCCACGAGCACGCTCGGGCCGAACTTGAGCCGCCGCGTGCGCGCGGCAACGGCCGCCATCGTCGTCACGGGCTCCAGCACGGGAGTGGGCGAGGAGAGGCGGTCGGAGAACCACACCGAGTCGATCTCCGTGCGCTCGCAGAGGTCGATGAAGCGCCAGAGGAGGTCGCGGCCCTCCGCGCCCGCCGGCCACGGCCCCGGCATCACGCCGATCCGGTACTTGATCCGCACGCCGGGCACTCTATCACGAGGGGCCCGGGCCGGCGCCCCTCCGGGCGTCCCCGGGCCCGGGGGCGATCCGGGAACGCCTTCCCGGTTGATTCGTGGTGCGCGGGCCCGTAAAATGAACGCCGGTTCAGTCAACGCGCATGCGCGATCCCGACAAGCCGCACCAGATCATCGACGCCGCGATCCGAGTCTTCGCGCGCAACGGCTACTATAACTCGCGCGTGTCGGACATCGCCCGCGAGGCCGGCATCGCCGCCGGCACGATCTACCTCTACTTCAAGACGAAGGACGAGATCCTCGTCACGCTCTTCCGCGAGAAGATGGCCGAGTGGGTGGCCCTCGTGCGGAAGGCGATCGCCGACGAGCACGACCCGGTCGCGAAGATCGGGAAGATCGTCGCGCTCCACTTCAAGATGATCGAGGAGCACCCGGACCTCGCCGAGGTCGTCCAGGTCGAGCTCCGCCAGGGCCACAAGTTTTTCCGCGGCGCCTCCGCCCACGAGATCTCCGCCTACTTCGACGTGATCCAGGGCGCGCTCGAGGAGGGCGTGGCGGCCGGACGGATCCGGCGCGACCTGCCGGTGAAGGTCGCCACCAAGATGCTCTTCGGCGCCATGGACCAGCTGGCGACCTCGTGGGTGCTCGGCAAGCGCGGCTACCGGCTCACCGGCGCGGCCGAAGCGGTCGCGACGATGTTCCTCAAGGGAGTCTGCCCCGATGGCGTATGAGACCCTGCAGTTCGCACGGGAAGAGAGCTTCGCCGTCATCACGCTGAACCGGCCTCCGGCCAACGCGATCAGCGAGCCGCTGGTGACGGAGCTGAACGCCGCGCTCACCTCGGTCGAGGACGACGGCAGCGTGCGCGCGGTCATCATCACCGGCGCCGGCGACAAGATCTTCTGCGCCGGCGCCGATCTCGGCTCGGCGTTC
>JBBTPF010000156.1:0-3494 GCA_038066295.1 Candidatus Methylomirabilota bacterium
CGCCACGGCTTTGCCGGGGCGCTCCGAGCGGCCAGGGGGGCCCTTCGAGGCTCCCCATGTTCTCAGTCGCCAGTTTCTACCATGGAAGAGACCGGCCCGGCGCCCTCGGGCGCGGCGCGCGTGAGGGCCACGGGCTCGGTCCAGACCGCCGGCGCGCCGCCCTGCAGACCCACGCGCACCGAGTAGAGCGGCGCGGGCGCCGCCGCCGGGAAGTCCCGCCGGTAGTGGGCGCCGCGGCTCTCGCGCCGCTCGGCGGCGCTCGACGCGATCAGGCGCGCGGCCGCCGTCTGGTTCACGGCGTTCAGCCAGTCCTGCCAGGCGAGGTTGAACGCCGGGCCGCCGGGCACACCCACGCGCTCGAGCCGGGCGGCGATCTCGTCGATCGCCGCCAGCGCGTGGCGCAGACCGTCGCCGTCACGCACGAGCCCGACCTGCTCCCACATCACGTCCCGCAGCCCGCGCTGGAGATCGTAGAGGTCCCCCGTCGCCGGTCGCGCGAGCGGCGCCACGAGCCGTCGCGCCGAGTTCTCGAGCGGCGGCGTGGCGAGCCGCGGCATCGGCCGGGAGAGGACGAGCTCGGCCATCACGTCGCCCGCGATCCCGCCGAACACGGTGGACTCGGCGACACCGTTGCCGCCCAGGCGGTTGGCGCCGTGGACCCCGCCCGTGTCCTCGCCGGCGGCGAAGAGCCCTTCGATCGCCGTGCGGCAGGCCGTGTCGATGACGACGCCCCCCATCATGAAGTGGGTCGTCGGCCCGACCTCGACCGGCGCGCGCGCGAGATCGCGCCCGAAGTCGCGGCAGCGCTTCACCATGCCGCGGAAGTTCCTCTCGACGACGTCGGCGCCCAGGTGCGACACGTCGATCCACACGCCGCCGTTGGGCGTGCCGCGCCCCTCGGTGACTTCGGTGAACGAGGCGCGCGCGACGAGGTCGCGCGTCGAGCGCTCCATCCGTACCGGGTCGTAGCGCTCCATGAACCGCTCGCCGCGTCCGTTGCGCAGATGGCCGCCGGCGCCGCGGAGCCCCTCCTCCAGGAGCGCGCCCGTCATGAGCGAGCCCGGGATCACGAGGCCCGTCGGATGGAACTGGACCATCTCCATGTCGCGAAGCTGCAGGCCCGCGCGGCACGCGAGCGCGATGCCGTCGGCCGCCTTGTCGGCCGAGCACGCGATCACCCGGTACATCGTCGGTCCTCCGCCCATCGCGAGGAGCGTCGCGCGGGCGCGGAGCGCCAGGAACCGTCCGGCCCGGAGGTCGAGCGCGAGGGCGCCCGCCGCCCGGCCGGCGTCGTCGAGGAGCAGCTCCACCGCGCGGCACTCCTCGAGCGCCCGGACGTTCTCTCGCGCCAGCGCCTGCTCGGCGAGGCGGTTCATGATCTCGATGCCCGTGAGGTCGCCCTTGTGGATCGTCCGGTCGTGGGTCTGCCCGGCGAACGGTTTCTGGTGGATCCGGCCCTCGGGCGTCCTGTCGAACAGGCAGCCGTAGCGCGACTCGAGCTCGAGGACGCGCCCGGGCGCCTCGCTCACGAGCGTCCATGCCAGATCCTGGTCGTTGATCCAGCCGCCGCCCGCGAGCGTGTCGAGGAAGTGTCCCTCGAGGGAATCGGGCGCTCCGAGCACGGCGTTGTAGCCTCCCTGCACCATGCGCGTACACCCGGCGCGCCCGAGCAGCCCCTTGACGACGACGGTGACGCGGAGCCGCGGGGAGGCGTCGGCGGCGTGGAGCGCCGCGCAGAGGCCGGCGCCGCCCGCGCCGAGGATCAGGACGTCCGTGTCGGCGGTGTCGATCACCGTGCGAGGAGCGCCTGGAGCAACGCGCGGCCCGTCGCGCCCGTCCACGCCTTGGTGCTGAGCGCCTTGCCCACGAGCGTGCCGTCGCGGCCGATCACGAACACCGTCGGCGTTCCGGTCACCCGGTAGGCGCGGTTCGCGGCGCCGGCCGGATCGAGGAGCACCGTGTTCGTGACCTGGTGCTGCTTCACCCAGGCGGCGACCGTCGCGCGGCCCTCCTCCATGTTGATCGCCAGGATCGCGAGGCCCCGGGGCCCGTAGTCGCGCTTGACCTGCTCCATCGTCGAGGGCAACTCCCTCGTGCAGAACGGTCAGGTCGAGTGCCAGAAGTAGAGGAGGACGGGCCGGCCGCGGAAGGCGGCCAGCGAGACCTTCTCGCCGTCGAGCGACTCGAGGGTCACGGGCGGCGCCTGGCCGGCCAGGGGGACGAGCTGGAAACGGAAGACGAGGTCATCGAACTTGTCCTGGGCCGCACGCGCGGCGGGCACGGACAGGCCCAGGAGCAGGAGGGACAGAGACAGGGCCACGGCGCGCTTCACGGTGGCCCTATCTTAGCCCAAGTGCCGAGGGGACTAGCGCCGGCGCCCGTGCCCTTCGCCGAAGCCCTCGGAGGCCTCGAATCGCTCCGCGGCGCCGGGGACGTACATCCGCTCGAGCGTCTGGAAGTGCTCGACCCGCGCCATCACGTGGTGGCTCTCCGTCGGATGTCCGACCTTCGTCTTCTCGAGCCGCCACTGGGCCTGCTCCTGGTCGCGCACCAGCTCCTCCATCGCGTTCCACACGGCGTACGTCGCCGCGTGGGCGCCGAAGAGCGTGATGAAGATGAACGTGTAGCCGAGCTCCCCGAGCTCACGGAACGACAAGGGGTCGGGGTCCTTGTGCCACTTGAACGACGACGAGTAGTTGAACGCGAGCGGCAGGTTCGGGTGCGTCTCGCGCATCGCCCTGGCGAACGCGACCGCCGGCTCGCGCGAGGCGTTCGACAGCTCGCACCAGACGAGGTCCGCGCCGGCATCCGCGTACGCGCGCCCGCGCCAGATCGCCTCGTCGAGGCTGCCGCCGACGGCGCCGTAGGCGTCGGTGCGCGCGATGATGACGAAGTCGCGGTCGAGCGTGTTCCGGACGTCCACGGCCGCGCGGTACTTGCCGAGCGCCTCGTCGCGGCTCACGATCGTCTTGCCCGCGATGTGGCCGCAGCGCTTCGGGAACCGCTGGTCCTCCAGGTGGATGCCCGCCACGCCCGTCTTGACGAATTCCTGGACCGTCCGCATCGTGGAGAGCGCGTTGCCGTAGCCGTCGTCCGCGTCCGCGATGACGGGGATCTCGACCGCGCTGGCGACCATCGAGGCGATCCGGGTGACCTCGGTCTGGGTGAGGAACCCCATGTCCGGCCAGCCGTTGGCCAGCGCCATCGAGTACCCGCTCAGGTAGATCGATCTCATCCCCGCGCGTTCGGCGATCTGCGCGCCGAGCGGGTCGTAGATGCCGCCCGTGAACAGGTACGGCTCGGTCTCGAGCAGGTGGCGGAACTTCTTCCCCATGTTCTCCACGATCCGTCGCCCTCCTAGCCTGCATTATTCACGAACCATCGTCGCGTGTGACGGCGCTGCCGCGGAGCCGGAGCGATCGTCCGCGAACCACCCCAGGCGAGACGGCCGGGGGCCCGCGGAGCGCGGCCTCGGGAGGGGTCGACGAGACTCG
>JBBTPF010000157.1:0-6428 GCA_038066295.1 Candidatus Methylomirabilota bacterium
GATCGTGGTGGACTGCCTGACGCTCTGGGTGTCGAACCGTCTTCTGCGCGGCGACGGGGACGACGCGGTCCTCGACGAGGCCGAGGCGCTCGGGAAGCTGATCGAGCGGCGCCGCGCGTGCTTCACCCTCGTCTCCAACGAAGTCGGCGAGGGCGTGCACCCGGAGACGGCGATGGGGCTCCGCTTCCGCGACCTCCTCGGCTTCGTCAACCAGCGCGTCGCCGCGGCGTGCGACCGCGTCGTGCTGATGGTGGCGGGCCTCCCCGTGGCGGTCAAGTCAGAGGCCCCGAGACCCGGGAGGGGAGATGGCACTGCACAGGCTCCTTAGCGCGATCGCCGCTCCGCCGGCGGACAGCCTCGCCGCGGCGCAGCGCCACCTCGATGGACTGACGAAGCCGCCGCGGAGCCTCGGGCGGCTCGAGGAGATCGCCGCGCGCCTCGCCGTCCTGCGCGGCGGGGCGCCGCGCGTCGAGCGGCCGGTCATCTTCACCTTCGCCGCCGATCACGGCGTCGTCGCCGAGGGGGTGAGCGCCTACCCCCAGGTGGTCACGGCGCAGATGGTGGAGAACTTCCTGCGCGGCGGCGCGGCGGTGAACGTGCTCGCGCGCCAGGCGGGAGCACGCGTCGTCGTGGCCGACTTTGGCGTCGCCAACCCGATCGGACGCTCGCCCGAGCTCATCGCGTGCCCGCTCGGTCCCGGCACGGCCAACATGGCGGTCGGCCCCGCGATGAGTCGCGAGCAGGGCCTGGCGGCGATCGAGATGGGCGCGCGCCTCGCCGAGGCCGAGCTGGACGCCGAAGCCGATCTTCTCGCCACGGGAGAGATGGGGATCGGCAATACGACGGCGGCGAGCGCGATCACCGCCGCGATCGCGGGCCTGGCGCCGGCGCGCGTGACGGGGCGCGGCACCGGCGTGGACGACGCCACGTTCGCGCGCAAGGTGGACGTGGTCCGCCGCGCGCTCGCCGTGAACGCCCCCGACCCGCGCGACGGCCTCGATGTGCTCGCGAAGGTCGGGGGGTTCGAGATCGCCGGACTGGTCGGCGTGATCCTCGCGGGCGCCGCCCGTCGCGTGCCCGTGGCGCTCGACGGCTTCATCGCCGGAGCCGCGGCGCTCGTCGCGGTGACGCTGGCGCCCGAGGCGCGCCACGCGCTCTTCGCCTCCCACCGCTCCGTCGAGCCGGGCCACGCGGCGGTCCTCGCCCACCTCGGCCTCGCGCCCTATCTCGACCTCGACATGCGCCTGGGCGAGGGCACCGGCGCGGCGCTCTTCATCCATCTGGCGCGCGCGGCGGCGGCGATCTGGAGCGAGATGGCGACCTTCAAGTCCGCGGGCGTCAGCGACAGGAGCTGAGATGATCCGCATCGCCGCCGCCGCCGGCCTCGTCCTGCTCCTCGCCGGAGAGGTCGCGGCCTTCACCACCCGCGACGCGCTCGGCCGCGAGGTCACGCTCGCGGCGCCGCCGCGACGCATCGTCTCGCTCGTCCCGAGCGTCACGGAGATCGTCTACGCTCTGGGCGCCGAGCACCGCCTGGCAGGCGTGACGGACTTCTGCGACTACCCGCCGGCGGCGCGCGGCAAGCCGCGCGTGGGCGGGATGATCGACCCGAATCTCGAAGCGATCGTCGCCCTCAAGCCCGATCTCGTGGTCGCGACGACCGAAGGTGGCCGTGAGGAGACGGTCGCGCAGCTCAAGCGCCTCAGGATCCCGACCTACCTCGTCGCCGCCCACCGCGTGAGCGATATGACGGCCCTCATCGCGGGTGTCGGCGAGCTGACGGAGCGCCGGGACGCGGCGGTGACGCTCGTCGCCCGGCTCGAGCAGCGGATCGCCGCGGTGACCCGGGCGGTGCTGGCGCGGCCGCGCCCGCGGGTCCTCTACGTGCTCTGGCCGGAGCCGCTGATCGTCCCCGGGCGGGAGTCGCTCGTCACCGAGCTGATCCGGCTCGCGGGCGGCGAATCGATCAGCGCGGGCGCGGGCGACTCGTATCCGCGCTGGAGCCTCGAGGCGGCGATCGCGAAGGCGCCCGAGGTGATCCTGCTCGCGAATCACGGCGTGGGCACGGGTCCGGTGGACGAGGATAAGTGGCGGAGCCTCACGAGCCTGCCGGCGGTCAGGGCGGGGCGGCTCCACCGCGTGAACGGAGACCTCCTGCACCGCTATGGCCCGCGCACCGTGGACGGCCTCGAGCAGCTCGCCCGCGCCATCCACCCCGAGGCGTTCCGATGAGCGACGCGCGCCTTTCGCAGGCCACCCACGGTCCCACTCAGGCTCGCCTCGGGCGTCGAACGCCCTGCGGGTTCGCACTGCCACGCCGGCCTCGCGGCCCCCGCTACAAATGAACCCGGCGCGGCGCCTCTGGCTGGTGCTCGGCGTGCTCGCGGCGGCCCTCGTGGTCGTCGCCGCCGGGGCGCTCTTCCTCGGGAGCGCGGCGATCTCGCCGCGCGCCGTGCTGAGCGCGGTGACGGGGCGCGCCGCCGCCGAGTCGGTCGAGAGCGTGGTGACGCTGTCCATCCGCCTGCCGCGGATCGCCGTCGCCGCGCTCGCAGGCGGCGCGCTCGCGGTCGCGGGCGTCGCCTTCCAGGCGCTCACGCGCAATCCGCTCGCCGAGCCCTCGGTGCTCGGCATCTCGGGCGGCGCGGCCTTCGGCGTGGTGATGGGGCAGAGCTTCGGCCTCGGGCTCACCGCGCTCGAGGCCGTCGGGCTCACGGCCTTCGCCTTCGCCGGGGCGATCCTTGCGGCGGGAGCCGTCTACCTGATCGCCGCGGCCGGCCGCGGGCTCCAGATCCAGACGCTCCTCCTCGCGGGCGTCATCGTCGGGATCTTCTTTTCCTCCGCGATCACCGTGGTGATCTCGTTCCTCGATTTCAACCGGCTCGGGGGCGTGATCCACTGGCTCCTCGGCAACCTCGCACCGGTGCCGCCGGGTTCGCTCGGGATCTTCGCCGTCCTCGCTGCCGCCGGCTTTGTCCTCGTCGTCACCTACGCGCGGGAGCTGAACCTCCTGGCGCTCGGCGAGGAGCCGGCGCAGCAGCTCGGCGTGAACGCCCAGCGGCTCAAGCTCGCGATCTTCGGGGCCGCGGCGCTCCTCACGGCGAGCGTCGTCGCCTTCGCGGGCCCGATCGGCTTCGTGGGCCTCATCGTGCCGCACGCGCTCCGGATGCTGCTCGGTCCCGACAACCGGCTTCTCGTCCCCGCCTCGGCCGTGGGCGGCGCCGTGTTCCTGCTGGTGGCGGACACGGTGGCGAGGAACATCGTCGCGCCCGCCGAGCTGTCGGTCGGCGTGATCACCTCCTTCTGCGGCGCGCCGTTCTTCATCTATCTCCTGCGCACGCGCTACCGGGCAAGCCTGTGACGCGCCACGCGCTGCTCGAGCTTCGCGACGTCGGCTTTACGTATCCCGCGGCCGCCTCGCGGCGCGCGCGGCCGTTCGCCCTCGCCGATCTCTCGTTTTCGGTCGAGCAAGGCGAGATCGTCGGCGTCATCGGGCCGAACAGCGCGGGCAAGACGACGCTGATCCGGCTCGTCACGCGCGTGCTCGAGCCGGCCGCCGGCGAGATCGCGCTCGATGGCCGGCCGCTCCGCCGGTGGGACTCGGCCGGGCTGGCCCGCCGGATCGCCGTCGTGCCGCAGGGCGTGCCGCCGCAGTTTCCGTTCACGGTGGAAGAGCTGGTGCTGATGGGCCGCTACCCTCACGGGCCCGGGCGCTACTTCGAGAGCGCGGCGGATCTCGCCGCCGGCCGCGCTGCGATGGCGGCGACGGGCGTGCTCGAGCTGGCGGCGCTCCAGCTCGAGAGCCTGAGCGGCGGCGAGCGCCAGCGCGTGGCCATCGCGCGCGCCCTCGCGCAGGAGCCGGGGCTGCTGATCCTCGACGAGCCGACGGCCCATCTCGACCTCCGCCATCAGGCGGAGTCCGCCGCGCTCCTCAAGCGCCTGAACCGCGAGCAGGGAATGACCTGCCTGCTCGTCTCCCACGACCTGAATCTCGCGTCCGAGGTGTGCGACCGGCTCCTGCTCATCGCCGGGGGCCAGCTGGTCGCCGCCGGCGCGCCCGAGGCCGTGCTCGAGGAATCGGTGCTCGCGGCCGTGTTCGGCTGCGAGGTGACGGTGGAGAAGAGCCCGACCACGCGCCGCCCGGTGGTGCAGCTCACCTGGCGCGTTGACTCCCCGAACGCGGGTGCTGCGGCGTCCGCGACGGCAAATCAGAGGAGGTGAGGCGAGAGCAGTCGTTGCTCGAGTGAGCTCCGGACGAAGGGAAGCCGGTGAGAGGCCGGCACGGTCCCGCCACTGTGAGTGGGGAGCGAGCGCCCGGCGAGAACGCCACTGTCCGCGCCGCGGATGGGAAGGCAGGGCGCCCCGCCACGATCCACGAGTCAGGAGACCTGTCCGGAGCGGTGACTTCCAACCCTTTCGCAGGAAAAGGAGCGAAGCGATGCGGCGGATTCTCCTGACAGCGGTGGGTGTCGTGACGGCGACCGCGCTCGTGGCGGGCGCCCAGGAGGTCAAGAAGCTGGAGCCCGTGGTCGTGACGGCGACGAAGCTGGAGACGCCGGCCGCCCAGCTCGGCTCGAGCGTCACCGTCGTCACCGAGGAGGAGCTCAAGACCTATCACTACGCGACCCTCGACGAGGCGGTGCGCGCGGTGCCGGGGCTCGAGGTCCGCCGGTCGGGCTCGCTCGGCAAGACGACGAGCATCACGATCCGCGGC
This sequence comes from Candidatus Methylomirabilota bacterium, assembly GCA_038066295.1. Classification (GTDB taxonomy): domain Bacteria; phylum Methylomirabilota; class Methylomirabilia; order Rokubacteriales; family CSP1-6; genus JACPCG01. Next base: position 4,712 of record JBBTPF010000157.1, read on the forward strand.
GCCAACGCGAACCAGGTCCAGGTGCTCGTGGACGGCGTGCGCGTGAAGAGCCCGACGACGGGCCAGGCGGAGCTCTCCGACATCTCGCCGGAGCTGATCGAGCGCATCGAGGTCATCCGCGGGCCGCAGTCCACGCTCCACGGAGCGGACGCGATCGGGGGCGTGATCAACATCATCACCAAGAAGGGCAAGGGGCCGTTCTCCGCGAGCGTCCAGCAGGAGGCCGGCAACTACGACGCGCTCAACTCGCGGGCGTGGTTCAGCGGGAGCTGGCAGCTCCTCGACTATTCGTTGTCGGCCTCACACCTCGAGTCCAACGGCCAGTTCCAGAACGACGGCTCGTGGCAGAACGCGCTCAACCTGCGCGTGGGGCTCACGCTCCCGCGCGACTCCTCGCTGGCGTTCACGCTCCGCTACAACCGGACCGACACGGACCTGCCGACGAAGTTCGTGTCCACCCCCCTGCCGATCGACCCCGTGATCGACACGAACAACCGCCAGGAGAGCGAAACGGTCGTCATGGCGCTCCAGGGGCGGACGCGGCCGCTCTCCTGGTGGGAGACCGAGCTTCGCCTCGGGCGCTACGCGAACACGCTCGTGTTCGTGGACCGCCCCGATCCCGGCTTCCCCTGCGCCTTCCCGCCGTGTGAGTTCCCGTCGCACCTCACCGTCGAGCGGCGGGAGGTGGAGTGGCTCAACCACGTGCACCTGGGCACATGGTCCACCAGCTCCGTGGGCCTCGAGTACCGCGACGAGTCGGGGGACAGCCAGGGCGGCTCGCCGTTCCACGCCGAGAGCGACACGAAGTCGGTCTTCTTCCAGCAGCAGTTCCGCCTCGTCGATCGGCTCTTCATGTCGGCCGGCTTCCGCGTCGGGGACAACAGCGTCTTCGGCGCGAGCACGACGGAGCGCGGCTCCCTCGCGTACGTGGTGAAGGCGTGGGGGACGAAGCTCCGCGGCGGCGCGGGCTCGGGCTTCCGCGCGCCCACGTTCAACGACCTCTTCTTCCCGGGCTTCTCCGACGTGACGCTCAAGCCGGAGGAGAGCTTCTCGTACGACTTCGGGGTGGACCAGAAGCTCTGGGCGAACCGGGTCCGCCTCGGGCTCACGTACTTCCAGAACGAGTTCACGAACCTGATCTCGTTCGTGTTCATCTCGACCGCGCCGTTCGTCAAGGGCGTGAACATCGGCCGCGCGCGCTCGGCCGGGATCGAGTTCACGTCCGAGGCGGACCTCACCGAGACGCTCACCGCGTCGGTGAACTACACCTACACGGACTCGGAGAACCTCACGACCGACCGGCCGCTGCCGCGCGAGCCGCGCCACCGGTGGAACCTCGGGCTCACGTGGCAGGCCGTGCCGCGGCTCTCGCTCTTCTCGCAGGTCCACGTGGTCTCCGAGCAGTTCGAGCCGACCGGCGGCAGCAACGGCGTCTACAACAGCGGCCACACGCGCGTGGACGCGGGCGGCACGTACCGTCTCGTGAACCGCTACGGGTTCCTCCAGGGGCTCGACCTCACCGCGCGGGTCCAGAACCTCCTGAACGAGGGCTACGCCGAGGTGCGGGGGTTCCCCGCGCTCGGCATCAACGCCCTCGTCGGGCTCAGGGCGTCGTTCTAGTCTGGATTATTCGTGAACGACCCGTGGAGACGGACGGCGGCACGCGGAGCGCGACCTCGGGAGGGGTCGCTCGACCACGCGGCACGCGTGCGCTGCC
>JBBTPF010000158.1:0-4814 GCA_038066295.1 Candidatus Methylomirabilota bacterium
GCCGGCGTTCGGAAAGCCGATGACGCCGACGTCCGCCAGCAGCTTGAGCTCGAGGTGGAGCCACCGCTCGGGGCCCGGCCGGCCGAGATCGGCCCGCCGCGGGGCGCGGTTCGTCGACGTCGCGAAGCGCGCGTTGCCCCGCCCGCCGCGCGCGCCGCGGACCGCGGGCAGGCGCTGGCCCGGCGCCGTGAGGTCGCCGAGAGGCTCGCCGGTGTCGCGATCGACGATCACGGTGCCGAGCGGGACGCGCAGGATCAGGTCCCGGCCGCTGGCGCCGTGGCGGTTGCCGCCCTCGCCGTGCCGGCCGCGCTCGGCGTGGTAGTGGCGCTTGTAGTGGTAATCGAGGAGGGTGGTCAGCGCGGGATCGGCTTCGAGCCAGACGCTGCCGCCATCGCCGCCGTCGCCGCCGTCGGGGCCGCCGCGCGGGACGTACTTCTCGCGCCGGAAGCTGACGCAGCCGGCGCCGCCGTCGCCGCCCTTGACGAAGATGTCGATCTCGTCAACGAACATACCGTTCCACGCGGGCCCGGGGGCCGCCCGCCGGCGGTCACGCGCGCTCTTGGGCGATGCTCACGTAGCGCGAGTCCCTGCGCCGCTCGAACCGGACGTAGCCGTCGATCTTGGCGAAGAGCGTGTCGTCCGAGCCGAGCCCCACGTTGAGGCCGGGTCTGAACCGCGTCCCGCGCTGGCGGACGAGGATGGAGCCGCCGGTCACGAACTGGCCCGCGAACCGCTTCACGCCGAGCATCTGGGGATTGGAGTCCCGCCCGTTCCTGGAGCTGCCGACGCCCTTCTTGTGAGCCATGACGTCTCAGACCTCGATCTTGGTGATGCGGACCGTGGTCGCCGCCTGGCGGTGGCCGCGGTTCCGGCGGTAGTTCTTGCGGCGCTTGAACTTCACGACCGACACCTTCCGGCCACGCCCCTGGCCCACGACCTCGCCCGAGACTCTGGCCGCCTTGAGCGCGTCGGCGCCGGCGATGACCTCGCCGGCCTTGCTCACGAGCAGGACGGAGCGGAACTCGACCGAGGTGCCCTTGTCACCCGGCAGCTTCTCGACCGAGATGACCTGCCCGGGCGCCACGCGGTACTGCTTACCTCCGGTTGCGATGACGGCTTCCATGGACCCAGACCTTCCTGAAACGGTAATGGTGACGAGCACCTATCAGACCACAGGGCCACGCCCTGCGTCAACTGTACTGGCCCTCGCTGAGGGGCTTCCCCCGCCACATCACGGGGGGGGCCTCCCAGCGGTACGGCAGCTCGAGGTGCCCCCCGGGCTCGCGGATCGCGGCGAAGGCGTCGAGCGCGTCCCGCAGGACGGCGAGGTGCTTGTCGCGGTTGCCGGGCTCGCCGAACATGGCCCCGCGCGGGAAGCGCACGCGCACCCAGCGGGGCGCACGGACGCGCGCGGTGGCCGCCGGGTTGTTGGAGATCGAGACCGTCGGGATGCCGCTCGCCTCGATCTCGCGCTGGACCAGCCCGCCGGACTGGTGGCAGACGGGTCAGACGGGGACGATCAGCGCGACGTCCACGCCCTCGTCGCGCATGCGCGCGGCGATCGCCGGCGCGGTCGTCTCCGCGAGGAGGGCGGCGTCGGTGGCATAGCCCATCGTGCTGTAGTGGGTCGGCGCGAGGTCGCCGAGGGCGCCCGCCCGCACGAGCTCTTCGAGTCGCTCGAGCGGGAAGATCGTGTTCATGTCCGCCTCGGCGACCTCGTGGGCGAAGTGGGCGTGCGCGATCCCGAGCGTCCCGATCGCGGTGTCCCGAGGGATCGCGCGGTAGCCCATGTCGCCGTCCGGCGCGTCGGCGTGGAACGGCGGGTCGGCGCCCGGGCGGTAGAGCCCGCCCGTCGTGACGACGGCGAGCCGCGCCGACGCGAGCGGCGCTCGGAGCTCCGTCCACGGCGACTCGACGAACGTCGGCCAGGGGTAGGTCTTGAAGGCCGCCGCGTAGTCGTGCCGCTCGATGAGCGGCCGCGCCGACGGAAACCAGGCGGCGTAGCCCACACGGAACGGGGCGATCCAGCTCGCGTCGCTTCGGGGCGGCACGGTCGTCACACGGCCCGCATGTAGTCGGCCAGGCGCTTGCGCACGAACAGGCGCGAGCGGTGCACCCGCGACTTCACGGCCGCCAGGCTGATGCCGAGCGCGTCCGCGATGTCGGGGTTCGAGAGCCCCTCGACGTCGTGCATGACCAGCGCCGTCCGGTAGTCGGGCGGCAGCGCGTCGATCGCGTCGGCGAGCACGCGGCGCAGCTCGCCCTGGAGCGCATGCTCGTCCACGCGATTGGACCAGTCGTCCATCGGCTCGAAGTGGCGGCCGTCCTGGTCGAGCGCCGGCAGCACATCGTCGAGCGCGATCTCCGCCGCCTTGGCGCGGCGCGCGCGGAGCTTCTGGTACGCGGCGTTCGCCGTGATGCGGTAGAGCCAGCTGCCGAAGGCCGACTCGCCCTTGAACATCTGGATCTTGCGCGCGGCCGTCCAGAGCGCGTCCTGCGCCGCTTCCTCGGCGTCCTCGTTGGACCCGGTGATGCGCAGCGCGAGCCGGTACACCCGGTCCCCGAACCGCTCGACCAGGATCTCGGGCGCCTCCGGATCGTCGCGCCGCAGCGCCTCGACCAGCCTCGCGTCCCCGTCCACCTTCCGCGTCTCCACGGCCGTCACGTCCTCGGCTCGTACAGCGACAGATGGCGCTTCATCTCCTCCACGCACCGCTCCATGACGGCGATGTCCTTCGTCAGCTTCGTCAAGAGGATCGCGCCCTCCAGCGAGGCGACGAGGAAGTCCGCGACCGCCTCCGGCCGGCAGTCGTTCCCGACCTCGCCGCGGCGCCGGGCCGCGCGCAGCGCCTCCGTCAGCCGCTCGCGCCACGCGGCGAAGACCTGCGTCAGGCGCGTGCGGAACCCCTCGTGGAGGTCGGAGAGCTCGGCGGCCAGGTTGCCGAGGGGGCAGCCGCCCACGCAGTTGCGCTCGCGCTGCGTCGCGAGCACGCGGTCGAGGAAGCAGCGGATCTGCGCCAGGGGCCGCCCGTCGGGGTCCGAAAAGCACGGCTCGAGCGTCCGCTCGAGGAACGAGGCCACCACGTGGTCGAGGATGGCGTAGCCGAGGTCTTCCTTGCTCTTGAAGTGGTAGTAGAAGTTCCCCTTGCCGACGCCGCTCTCCCGCAGCACGTCGTCGAGCGAGGTCTGGTTGTAGCCGTGGACATGGATGAGCCGTGTCGCCGCCGCGAGGATCGCCTCGCGGGTCGTCCGACCATCCCTGGTCCGGCTCCCTTGCTCGGAGGTCTTGATTGCCATCTGTACCAACCAGTCGGTACATAAGCTAACCGATCAGTTTTCTGGCGTCAAGATCCGGACGGACGTGCGTTATTTCAGCGGCTTGGAGACGGATCAGAAGAGCGGAGCCGCTACGCGGAGCGCTGCCATGACGAGAGGCTTGGGGTAAACCCCGAGCACCACGACGCCCGCCGCGCAGAGCAGCACCGCCAGGGCGAGCGTCGCGGGAACGGGGATGCGCCCTGGCCGGTCCGGCGGCTCGATGTACATGCGCTTGGCGACGAGCAGGTAGTAGAAGAGCGCGACGACGGTGAGGACCGCGCCGAGCAGGACGAGCCAGTAGAGCCCGACCACCGCCGCGGCCCAGAAGACGTAGAGCTTGGCCCAGAAGCCCGCCACGAACGGGATGCCGCCGAGCGAGAGCAGGAAGAGCAGCATCGCCAGCGCCAGGAGCGGTGAGCGCTGCGCCAGGCCGCGGAGGGCGGCCGTCGCCTCCGAGCCCTCCGAGCGCGCCACCGCCTCGACGACCAGGAACGCGCCCATGTTGCTGAAGACGTAGGCGACGAGATAGAAGAGCACCATCGCCACGCCCGAGGCGGAGGCCGCCGCGAAGCCGACCAGCATGTAGCCGATGTGGGCGATCCCGGAGTACGCGAGCAGCCGCTTCGCGTTCTGCTGCGGGAGCGCCATGAGGTTGCCGGCCACGATCGTGAGCGTCGCGAGCCCCGCCGCGACCGGCATCCACGCGCCCGCCCGCTCCCCCGCGCCCTCGAAGTACACGCGGAACAGCGCCACGAAGCCCGCGGCCTTCGGCGCCACGCTGAGCCACGCGACGAACGGCGTGCTCGCGGCCTCGTAGGTGTCCGGCACCCACATGTGGAAGGGGAACGCGGCGATCTTGAACGCGAAGCCCGCGAACGCCGCGAGGAGGCCGAGCGTCACGAGCGGCTGGCCGGATGCTGCCGCCTGCGCGACCTTCGCGAGGTCCGTCGAGCGCGCGGCGCCGTAGACGAACGACAACCCGTACACCATGACGGCCGAGGACACGCTGCCGACGAGGAAGAACTTCAGCGCCGCCTCGACGGCCTCGTCCCGGCGCTTGAGGAACCCCGCGAGCACGTAGAGCGGGATCGACATCAGCTCGAACGCCACGAAGAGCAGGATCACGTCCCGCGCGGAGGCGAGCACCAGCATCCCGAGGAGCGAGGACAGCAGGAGCAGGTGGTACTCGCCGGCGCGCCGCGCGAACGCGGCCTCGGGCGCCCCGAGGGACGCGAGCAGCCCGATGAAGGTCGCGCAGAGGAAGAGTCGCTTGGCGAAGATCGCGAGGCCGTCCTGCACGAACATGCCGCCGAGCGCGGCGGGCGCCGGCGCCGCCAGGAAGCTCGTGAACCCCAGCACCAGCACGCCGCCGGTCGCGATCCAGCCGATGACGCGGCGATCCCCGCCCCGGAGGCCGAGGTTCGCGACGAAGACGAGCAGGAGCAGGGCGCCGAGCCCGAGCTCCAGCAGCAGCGCGCGCACGACGTCGGGCGCGG
>JBBTPF010000159.1:0-9273 GCA_038066295.1 Candidatus Methylomirabilota bacterium
CTGCCGCCGGAGCGCGTCAACCGCATGCACGAGCGCGGCCGGCGCCCGCCGCGCCTGCATCCGAGCCTCGAGGCCGCCGTGCGGTCGTTCCGCCTCCTGCCGCAGGAGACAGCCGCCGACCCGGCCTTCCTCACGCATCTCGCGCGCGCGGGGCTCGCGCGGCGCGACGGCGGCTTCAAGTACCGCTTCGACCCGGCGTGCTACGGGGCGCGCCGGCCCGTGGACGCCTGGCCGCTGCTCCCGCGCGTCACGGCGCCGGCGCTGGTCGTGCGCGGCGAGCGCTCGCCCATCCTGCCGCGCGAGATGGCCGAGCGCATGCGTGAGGTCATCCCGAAGGCGTCGGTCGTCGAGATCGCGGGCGCCTACCACCACCTCGTGCTCGACGATCCGGCGGCGTTCAACGCGGCGCTCTCGGGGTTCCTCGCGGCCCACACGTGATCCAGCGCGCGCTCGCGGCCCTGGCCCTCGCGGCGCTCGCCGGGTGCGCCACGCCGGTCCCGCCGGCCGGGCCGCTCGACGCCTCGGTGTCGGGAGCGCTCGAGTTCGGGGTCACCGACCGCCTGACGCCCTCCGGCACGCTCGCGTTCCCCGCCGGGCCGGGCCCCGTTCCCGCGGTCGTCCTGATGCACGGCTGCAGCGGGATCGGCGCCAGCGTGCGAGGCTGGGAGCGCGAGCTCCGCGCGTGGGGCTACGCGACGTTCGTCGTGGACAGCTTCCGCGGCCGTGGCCTCCGCGAGGTCTGTGTGGGAGGCGGGCTCACTTCCCTCCTGAAGTAGTCCTCACCCCGCTGCGCGCGATGCGGACGGCGCAGACTTTGTACTCCGGGATCTTCGCCGACGGGTCGAACGCGGAGTTCGTGAGGAAGTTCGCCGCCGACTCCGCGAGCTTCACGAACGGGACGAAGACGGCGCCCGGTCTCACCGCCTCGGTGACGCGCGCGTAGCCGGTGAGCTCCCCGCGGCGCGACTCGACGCGGAGCCGGGTCCCGGTCTCGGCGCCGAGCCGGCGCGCGTCCTCCGGGTGGATCGCGACCTCGAGCCGGGGCGCGAGCTCGAGCAGGCCCTGGACGCGGCGCGTGAGCGTCCCGCCGTGCCAGTGGTAGAGGAGCCGCCCGGTGTTGAGGACGAACGGGAAGTCGGCGTCCGGCAGCTCGGCGGCCTCCGCGGTCTGGACCGCCGGGACGAACCGCGCGCGCCCCCGGGGGAACGCTTCCGCGTGGAGATAGCGCGTGCCGGGATGCTCGGGCGCGGGGCACGGCCACTGAATCCCGCCCTCGCGGTCGAGCCGCGCGTGGGACAACCCGCGCAGGAAGGGCGTCAACGACGCCATCTCGTCGAAGATCTTCGCCGGCCCGGCGTAGTCGAACTGGCGGCCGGCGTCCACGCCGAGCCTTCGCGCGACGCGCTTGGCCAGCTCGCAGGTGATCCACCAGTCCGGCCGCGCCTCGCCCGGCGGCGGGAGCGCCGCGCGCACGCGCTGGACGCGGCGCTCGGAGTTGGTGAACGTGCCCTCCTTCTCGGCGAAGGCGGCCGCGGGGAGGAAGACGTGGGCGCGCTCGGCGGTCTCGTGCAGGAAGAGGTCCTGGACGACGAGGACGTCGAGCTGGCCGATCGCCTTCTCGGCGTGGTGCAGGTCGGGCTCGGAGAGCAGCGGGTTCTCGCCGACGACGTACATCGCCCGCGTCGCGCCCGTCAGGCAGCCTTCGACCATCTCCGTCACGACGCGCCCGGTCCGCCCCGGCGGCCGCACGCCCCAGAGCGCCTCGAACTTCGCGAGCGTCTCGGGGTCGTAGGGCTGGTAGCCGGGGAGGTTCGTCGGGATGCAGCCCGCGTCGCCGCAGCCCTGGACGTTGTTCTGGCCCCGGAGCGGGGAGATGCCGCTGCCGGCAACGCCCAGCTGGCCGGCGACGAGCGCCAGGTTCAGGAGCGCGTGGGCGTTGGCGGTCCCCATCGTGTGCTGGGTGATGCCCATGCCCCAGACGAGGCACGAGCCCGCGAACGGAGGCTTCGCGTACCAGCGCGCGGCCCGGGCGATGTCCTCGGCGCGCACGCCGCTGATACGCTCGGCGTGCGCGAGCGTGTCGGGGGCCAGCGAGGCCCGCCAGGCCTCGAACCCCTCGGTCCGCGTCGCGACGAAGTCGAGGTTCGCCAGGCCCTCGTCGAGGATCACGCGCGCCATCGCGTTGAAGAGCGTCACGTCGGTGCCGGGCCGCGGCTGGAGCCACAGGTCCGCCTGGTCGCAGAGCTCGACGCGCTTGGGGTTGACGACGACGAGGCGCGCGCCGCGGCTCACGGCCCGGCGGAACCGGATCGCGATCACCGGGTGGTTCGCGGAGGCGTCGGAGCCGACCACCATGAGGCAGCCCGCCTCTTCGTAGTCCTGGTACGAGTTCGACGTGGCGCCCGAGCCCATCGAGACGAGCATCGCCTCGACGGACGGCGAGTGGCAGAGCCGCGTGCAGTGGTCCACGTCGTTGGTCTGCATCACGACGCGGCAGAACTTCTGGACGACGTAGCCGTCCTCGTTCGTCGCCTTGGCGCTCGCCAGGGCGCCGAAGCTGCCGCGATGCCTCGCGAGCCCGTCCGCCGCGGCGTCGAGCGCCTCGTCCCAGCTCGTCTCCACCCAGCGGCCGTCGCGGCGGACCATCGGCCGCGTCACGCGGTCGGGCGAATGGACGAAGCCCGTGCCGAAGCGGCCCTTCACGCACAGCGTGCCGAGGCTCGAGCGGTTCGACGGCACGTCGTCGGCCATGAGCGCCAGCCGGTCGTCCTCACGCACGCCGACGTCGATCCCGCAGCCGACGCCGCAGTAGGGACACGTCGTCTCGACGCGGCGCGCGATCTTTGCCGGCGTCTCCTTCGGCCGGAGCGCGCCGGTCGGGCACGTCGCGACGCACTGGCCGCACGAGGTGCAGACGGAGGACGCCATCGCGCCGTCGCCGAAGACGCCCACCCTGGTCGCCTGCCCGCGGCCGATGAGAGAGATGGCGCCGATCTGCTGGACCTCGCCGCACGCCACCGTGCAGCGGCCGCAGAGGATGCACGCCTCGCGGTCGAGGGCGAAGAACGACTTCGTCGCGTCCACGTCGAAGCGGTGGAGCGGCGCCCAGCGCGGCTCGAGCAGCCCGTGGCGCGCGGCCGCCGCGCCGACCTGCGCGAGATCCCCGCGCGGCGGCGAGGGCGCCAGCATCGAGAGCGTGAGGTCGAGGACGCCGGTGCGCACGCGCACGGCGTCGGGATGCTCCGTCGAGACGACCATGCCGTCGCGCGCCGGCAGGTGACAGGCCGCCGGCAGGCCCTTCTGGCCCTCGACGTGGACCAGGCACGTCCGGCAGGCGCCGAGCGCCGGGCGATCGGGGTCCTTGCAGAGCTGCGGCAGCGGGATCCCGAGGCGGTTCACGCCGTCGAGGACGGTGGCGCCCTCGGAAAGCTCGACCGCGCGTCCGTCGATGGCGAGCTTCACGGGATTCCTATGAGAGCCCGAGCTCCGCGGGGAACTCGGCGAGCGCCGAGAGGACCGCGAGCGGCGCCGCCTGACCGAGCCCGCAGAGCGACGCCGCCTGGACGACCTCGCCGAGCGTCGTCACGCCCTCGCGGTCGGGGGTGCCGTCGAGCATCGCGAGGAGCCGCGCCGTGCCCTCGCGGCAGGGCGTGCACTTCCCGCACGACTCCCGCGTGTTGAAGGCGAGCAGGGTCCGCACCGCGTCTCGCACCGACGCCTGCGCGTCGAGCGCGACGACGCCGCCCGTCCCCGGGTTCACCGGGCCGCGCGGGACCAGCGGCTCGTCGAAGTGCCGCGGGTGGACGAGGGTGCCGGACGGCCCGCCGAGCATGGCGGCGCGGATCGGGCGGCCCGTGGACGATCCGCCACCGATCTCCTCGATCAGCGTCCGGAGCGTCGTGCCGAGCTCCACCTCGACGACCCCCGGATGTTTCACGTGGCCCGAGAGCCCGAAGAGCTTCGTCCCGCGTCCGCCGCCGAGCGCGGCGAACCAGGCGCCGCCGCGCTCCACGATCGACGGCACGGCCATGAGCGTCTCGACGTTGTTGATGACCGTGGGCCTGCCCCAGAGCCCGGACTCGACGGGGAAGGGCGGGCGCGTGCGCGGCATGGCGCGCCGGCCTTCGATGGACTCGAGCAGCGCCGTCTCCTCGCCGAGGACGAACCCGCCCGCGCCGCGGCGCACCTCCAGCTCGAGCGAGAAGTCGGCGCCGAGGATCCGCTCGCCGACGAGCCCCCACGCGCGCGCCTGCCCGAGCGCCGTCGCCACGCGCTCGGCCGAGATCGCCGCCTCGCCGTGGATGTAGAGGACGCCGCGGGAGGCGCCGGCAGCGTACGCGGCGAGCAGCACCGCCTCGAGGAGCCGGTGGGGGTCGCCCTCCATCAGGTGACGGTCCTTGAAGATCCCGGGCTCGCCCTCCTCGCCGTTGACGACGAGGTACTTCGGCTCGCCGGCGGCGGCGCGGCACGCGGCCCACTTCACCGCCGTCTGGAAGTACGCCCCGCCGCGGCCCGCGAGCCCGGCCGCGCGCACCTCCTCGATGACGCGCTCGGGCTTGCCCTCGGCGAGGACGCCTGCGAGCGTCGCGTAGGTCCCGCGGCGGATCGCGTCGGCGATGTCCGCCGGGTCGGTCGCGCCGCACCGCTCGAGGAGCACGCGCCGCTGGCGCGCGAGGTAGTCGGCGCCGGCCTCGGGGAGCCGGCCGGCGGCGAGGGCGTCGAGCAGACGCGGCACGTCCCCGGCCAGGACCGGGCCGACGGCGGGGGACGCCTGGCCCTCGCCCACGGCGATGACGGCGGGCTGAGCCCAGCACATACCGTTGCAGCCCGCGGCGACCACGGTGAAGGGAAGACGCCGCCGCTCGACTTCGAGGCGCAGCGCCTCCAGAGTCTCGCGGGCGCCGACGGCGAGGCTGCAGGTGCCCACGCCGACGGCGAGCCGCACCCCTGCGCGCCGCCGATCGGCCTCGCGCTCGAGCGTGGCGAAGCGCATCGCCGGCGGGCCCGCGAGCGTCCGCTGGGACGGCGGCGCGGGCGTCGTCGAGGGCAGCGCGCGGCGCGCGGCAGGAGCGGTCAGGAGCGCCTCGAGATCGCCCGGCGTCACGCGCCCGCGCGGCTCGTGGTCGACCTCCACGACGGGGGCGACGGCGCACGCGAAGGCGCAGTCCATCTCCTCGAGCGTCACGCCTCCGTCGGGAGTCGTCCCGCCCGCGCGGACGCCGAGCCGCTCGGCGCAGGCGCCGAGCAATTCGCGCCCGCCGCGCGCGACACAGCTCACGCCCGTGCACACGCGCACGACGCGCCGTCCCGGCCGAGCCAGGCGGAGCTCCGGGTAGTGGCTCGCGACGCCCCAGACCTCGCTCTTCGGCACGCGGAGATGCCCGGCGACGGCCTCGAGCGCCTCGGGGGAGAGCCAGCGCTCGGCGCGCTGCACCGCCTGCAGCGCGGGCAGGAGCCATGTCCGCTCCCGCGGAAACTGCGCCAGCAGCTCGTGGACGCTCATGTGCGCGCAGCTTACCATGGGGTCCTGCATGCCCTCTTTTGGAGACGTCTGCGCGCGGCCCCGCGGGGGCTGCACCCTGCGCCACCAGGCCGGTCGCGCCATCGCCGTTCGTGAATAATGCGGGCTAGACGACGCCGGCGTGCAGCGCGATCGTGCCCAGGCCGAAGCGCCGCCAGCGCACGTCACGGAACCCCGCACGCGTCATGAGCCGCGCCAGCTCGGCCGGCGTGACGAAGCGGTCCACCGACTGCGGCAGGTAGGTGTAGGCCTGGCGGTCGCGCGCGACGAGCGCGCCGATCGCCGGCACCACGTGGTTGAAGTACACGGCGAAGAGCGCGCCCCATACCGGCGCCGCCGGCCGCACGATGTCGAGCGCGATCACGCGGCCACCCGGCCTCGTGACCCGGCGCATCTCGCCGAGGCCGCGCTCGAGGTCCTCGAGGTTCCGCAGCAGGAACGCCGACGTCACGCACGCGAAGGCGCCGTCGCGGAACGGCAGCGCGAGCGCGTCGGCACTCAGGAGGGGCACGCGCCGTTCGCTTCGCGCCCGGAGCTTCACCCGCGCTTCACGCAGCATGCCGTCCGAGAAGTCGGCGCCGACGACGAGGCGGCGCGGATCCAGCGCCCGCAGCGCCAGCGCGAGGTCGGCGGTGCCGGTCGCCAGGTCGAGGACGGGGCCGTCGGGGGCGGCCCCCGCGGCGCGCGCGACGCGCTCGCGCCACGCGTGATGGCGGCCGCCCGTCATGAGCGCGTTCATCAGGTCGTAGCGGGCGGCGATGCGCGTGAACATGGCTCGCACCGCCTCGGCTCGCGCCGCCATCTAGACGTAGAGGCCGGCGATGACCGAGGCGAGGACGATCAGCGCGATGTAGCCGTTGAGGGTGAAGAAAGCGACGTCGAGGCGCGAGAGGTCGCGCGGGCTCACGAGCGAGTGCTCGTAGACGAAGAGCCCCACGACCGCGGCCCAGCCCGCCCAGTAGAGGACGCCGAGCCCGGCGAGCCAGCCGAGCAGCGCGAGCGCCGCCGCCGTGAGCGCGTGGTTGACGCGCGCCGCCGCGAGCGCGGCCGGCACGCCGAAGCGCGCGGGCACGGAGTGCAAGCCCTGGGCGCGGTCCACCTCGACGTCCTGGCACGCGTAGATGAGGTCGAACCCGGCGATCCACACGGTGAGCGCGAACCACAGGACGAAGGCGGGCGCGTCGAACCCCGCGCGCACCGCGATCCAGCCTCCGGCCGCCGCGATACCGTCGGTGAAGCCGAGGATCCAGTGGGTCGTCCACGTGAACCGCTTCGTGTAGGCGTAGCCGACGACGAAGACGAGCGCGAGCGGCGAGAGCGCGAGACAGAGCGGGTTCAGCCTCCAGGCCGCGACGAACATGAGCGCCGCGCCCGCGACCGCCAGCCAGCGCAGCTCGCCCACGCGCAGCGTCCCCGCGGGCAGGTGGCGCGCGGCCGTGCGGGGATTTCGCGCGTCGATCCAGCGGTCCACGACGCGGTTCGCCGCCATCGCGCACGTGCGCGCGCCGACCATCGCCGCCGTCACCCACCCGACCGTCCACCAGCCCGGCCAGCCTCGGGCCGCGAGGACCATGGCGATGTACGCGAAGGGGAGCGCGAAGACGGTGTGCTCGAACTTGATCGCGTCGAGGACGCGCGCGACCCGGTTCAGAGCCCGTAGTCCTTCCAGCGGCGGGTCACGCGCTCGCGGATCTCCGGGCTCATCCGGATCTCGTCGGGCCAGGGCTGGACGATGTCGTCGAGCGCGCTCTTCTCCGTCGCGTCCACCCCGAGCTTGCCGCCGAAGCGGTGGCGGAGCGCCGCATGGTCGAGGTCGTCCGCGGGCCCCTCGAGGATCACGAGATCGCGGCGGGGATCGATGTTGCCCGTCGCGCGCCAGGCGACCTCCGAGAGGTCGTGGACGTTCACGTGCTCGCTGACGACGACGATGGTCTTCGCGAGCATCATGAGCCCCATGCCCCAGAGCGCCGCCATCACCTTGCGCGCGTGGCCCGGGTAGCGCTTGCGGACGGCGACGATCACGAGGTTGTGGAAGACGCCTTCGGCCGGCATGTTCATATCGACCACTTCCGGCAGCATCATCCGGACGATGGGCAGGAACAGACGTTCCGTGGCCTTGCCGAGCCAGTAGTCCTCCTGCGGCGGCCGGCCGACGAGCGTCGTCGGGTAGATCGGCCGCGCGCGGCGCGTGACCGCCGTCAGGTGGAACACGGGGTACTCGCGCGCGAGCGAGTAGTAGCCCGTGTGGTCGCCGAACGGCCCCTCGAGGCGGCGCTCGCGCGGGTCCACCCAGCCCTCGAGGACGATCTCGGCGTGGGCCGGCACCTCAAGGTCCTGCGTCACGCAGCGGACCAGCTCCACGCCCTCGCCGCGGAGCCAGCCGGCGAAGACCACCTCGTCCACGCCGGGCGGGAGCGGCGCCGAGGCGGCGTAGACCATCACGGGGTCGCCGCCGAGCGCGATCGCGACGGGCATGGGCTGGGGCGCGGCCGCCTCGAGGGCGACGCGCTCGTGCTCGGCGGCGCCCTTGTGGATCTGCCAGTGCATGCCGAGCGTCCGGTCGTCGAAGATCTGCAAGCGGTACATGCCGACGTTGCGCGCGCCGGTGCGGGGATCGCGCGTGAAGACGCCCGGCAGCGTGATGTAGCGGCCCCCGTCGCCCGGCCAGCACGTGAGCGCCGGCAGCGCGGCGAGCGACGGGTGCCGGGTCTCGACCACCTCCTGGCAGGGCGCCTGCGTGACCCGCTTCGGGCCCGCCCTGACGAGGTCGAAGAGCGTGCCGAGCTTCGCGAGCCGCTCCGCGAACGTGCCGGGGAGCTTGAGATCGAGGAGCTTCGCGACGCGCTCGCCCAGCTCGTCGAGCCGGCTCACGCCGAGGGCGGTCGCCATCCGGTCGGCCGCGCCGAAGGCGTTGACGAGCACCGGCATGTCGAAGCCCTCGACGCGCTCGAAGAGGAGCGCCACGTTCCCCCCGGCCGGGCTCTTCGAGACGCGGTCCGTGATCTCCGCGATCTCGAGATCGCGCGACACCGGCACGGAGACCCGGCGCAGGCGGCCGGCCTGCTCGAGCTGCGCGACGAAGTCGCGGAGATCTCTCCACGCGCTCACGGGGCGGCCGCTCACTCCTGATAGAAGAGGGCGACGAGCCAGCCGGCCAGCACCGGGAAGGCGAGGCTCGGCACCACGCGGGCGATCACGAAGTGCCAGCCCATGAACGGCGCCTCCCAGGCGATGATGCGCTGCATGCCGAAGAGCGACCACGAGGTCATGTACGCGACGAGCGGCGGCAGCGCCGCGCCCGAGTTCGCGAGCGCCACCATGAACGGCACGCTGACCATGGGCCCGCCGGGCGTCAGCACGCCCGCGACGGTCGCGATCAGGATCGCGCGGAAGCCGCCCTCGCGGCCGAAGTAGCGCGAGACGACCTCCTGGGGCACCAGCACCTGCATGAGGCCCGCGAGGATGAGCGCGGGCACGAGCCGCGGCAGGATGAACGTGAGCATGGAGAAGCCGTTCCTGGCGCCGATGAGCGGGAGGCCCGGGTCCTTCACGTACGCGACCACGGCGAGGACGAGCGTGGAGGGGTCGAGCGCCGCGCGCATCGCGCCCATTATTGCATACGGATGGGTGGGCGAAGGATACTCGGCGGCGTGGACGATCTGAGCCGGAGCCTCATCGACGCCCTCGGCGACGGCCTCGCGGTCGTGGACCCGGCGCTCACCGTCGTCGAGTGGAACGCCGCGATGGAGCGG
>JBBTPF010000160.1:0-3313 GCA_038066295.1 Candidatus Methylomirabilota bacterium
TGAGACAGGCACGCTGTTCATGACTCGAGCAGGAAGTCGAAGGTGAGGACGCCGGCGGCGACGTAGATGACGTCGGCGGCGGCCAGGAGCTTGAGCCAGTGGGCGACCGCGCCGAGCGGCTCGCCGAGCAGCACCGCCTCCGTCGCCTTCACGGTGCCGAGCAGGACCGGCACCTGGACGGGCAGGAGGAGGACGGGGAAGAGCAGCTCGCGCGCCCGCACCTGGGCGGTCATCGCGGCGAAGAGCGTGCCGACCGCCGCGAGCCCCACCGTGCCGAGCACGACGACGAGCGCCAGCGCGGGCAGGGCGGAGGCGATCTCGAGGTTGAAGAAGATCACGAAGAGGGCGAGCAGCATCGCCTCGACGACGAGCATGAGGAGGAGGTTGCCCGCGAGCTTGCCGACGTAGATCGCCGACTTGTCGCCGGGAGCCAGGAGCAGCCCCTCCCAGCAGTCGTTCTCGCGCTCCAGCACGAACGTCCGCCCGAGGCCGAGGAGCCCGGCCAGGATGAAGCCGAGCCAGAGGAGGCCGGGCAGCGTGGCCGCCAGCCGCTCGCGGTCGGGGCCGAGCGCGAACTGGAAGACGAAGAGGAGCAGCAACGAGAAGAAGAAGAGCGCGTTGAGCGTCTCCTTCGACCGGCGCTCCACCAGGAGGTCCTTCCACACCACCACCCACGCGCGCCGGGCGAAGCTCACGCGCCGTTCTCCGTGTGGAGCCGGTAGAGCCGCGCGATCTCGTCGGCGCCGAGGGATCCGCGCGGCGTGTCGAGCGCGATCCCGCCCCCCGCCAGGATCGCGATGCGGTCGGCGACCGCGAGCTCGCGGCCGAAGGAGTGCGTGGCCATCACGATGGCGCCGCCGCTCGCCTTGAACGACTCGAGGTGCTCCTCGAGCCACTTCTTCGCCCGCTGGTCGAGTCCCGCGAACGGCTCGTCGAGCAGCAGCACGCTGGGGCGCGCGAGGACGAAGCGGGCGAGCGAGAGCCGCCGCTTCATGCCCGCCGAGAAGGTGCGGACGCGCTCGCCCGAGGACCGCTCGAGCTCGACGGCGGCCAGCGCCGCGGCGAGATCCTGCCGCGAGACGCGCAGGCCCGCGAGCCCGGTCCAGAACCTGAGGTTCTCGAGGGCGGTCAGGTCCTCGTAGACGTAGGAGCCGTGAGCGATGAGGCCGATGTGGGGCCGCACACGCTCGGGGTCGCGGGCGCAGTCGTGGCCCGCGATCCAGGCCGTGCCGCGCGTGGGGCGCATGAGCGTCGCGAGGATCCTGAGGAGCGTCGTCTTGCCCGCGCCGTTCGCGCCGAGGAGCGCGACGGCCTCGCCCGGACCCACCTCCAGCGTCACGCCGTCCAGCACCCGGTGACCACCGAAGGCTTTGCGGAGACCGGTGACGCGGACGAGCGGCTCGCTGGTCATCGCCGGAACCGCTCAATTGTCCCCCGACGGGGAAGGGGGGTCAAGGAAACGGGCGGAGCTGAGGGCGCCGAGGCCCGCCGCCTAGGCCCGCATCCCGCGAAGCCGGGCGATCCGTTCCTCGACGGGCGGGTGCGTCGAGAAGAGGCGCATCAGCACGCTCCCGCTCAGCGGGTTGACGATGAAGAGGTGCGCCGTGGACGGGTTGGCGGCCATCGGCGCCGCCTGGTTCGCCATGTGGAGCTTCTCGAGCGCCTTCGCGAGGCCCCACGGCCGCCCGGCGACCTGGGCACCGGTCGCGTCGGCCTGGAACTCGCGCGCGCGCGAGACGGCGAGCTGGACGAGCATCGCCGCGATCGGCGCGAGCACGGCCATGAGGATCAAGCCGAACGGGTTCGAGCCGCCGCCCTCCTCGTCGTCGCTCGACCGGCCCCCGAACATCGCGGCCCACTGCGCCATGTGGGCGAGGTAGGTGATGGCGCCCGCGAGCGTCGCCGCGATCGTCGCGATGAGGACGTCGCGGTTCTTCACGTGCGCGAGCTCGTGCGCCAGCACGCCCTCGAGCTCCTCCTCGTCGAGGATCCGCATGCTTCCCTCGGTCACGGCGACCGCGGCGTGCTGCGGGTCGCGTCCGGTGGCGAACGCGTTCGGCGTGTCGGTCGGGATGAGGTAGACGCGCGGCATCGGGATCCCCGCGCGCAGCGTCAGGCGCCGGAGGATCGCGTGGAGGCCCGGGGCCCGCGCCTCCTCGATCGGCTGCGCGCCGTACATCGCCAGCACCATCTTGTCGGAGAACCAGTAGCTCGCGAAGTTCATGAGGAGCGCCAGCACGAAGGCCACGAGCATGCCGTGCCGGCCTCCGACCGCGCCCCCGATCAGGACGAGGATCGCCGTGAGCACGGCGAGCAGCATCGCGGTCTTGAAGATGTTGGACATCGCTCGGCCCCCCTGCCGCGGAACCACCGGCGCGGCTCATTGCGGAGCGTAGCAGATGGCCGAAAAGCGGTCAAATGCCTTGACTTGCCGAATCCGCGCCGATATACTGGCTCGGTTTAGTGAAAAATCTTTTGTTGATGAAGAGTTACAGGCCATGATCATCCGAGTCTCGGACATCCCGGAGGACGGCCTCACGGTCGGCGACGCGGCCGCCGTTCCAGCCCCGTTCGCTGATCCCGCGTGGCGGCTGGAGGGTCTCCACCTCCGGCTCGAGCGCGACGGGCTGGACGTGCTCGTGCACGGGGAGATCCGCGGGACGGTGCCCCAGGTGTGCGGCCGGTGCCTCGAGCCGTTTCCCGCGCGCGTCCGGGCGGGCGTGGACGTCCGCCTGGTCCCGCGGCCCACAACCGCGGACAACGTCGAGCTCGGCTTCGACGACCTGGACGTGGACTTCTACGAAAAGGATCAGCTGGACCTCAGCGGGCTGATCGAGACGGAGACCACGCTGGCGCTCCCGATGAAGCCGCTGTGCCGCGACGGCTGTTCGGGGCTGTGCCCGGTCTGCGGCGGCAACCGGAACGTGACGGCCTGCGGGTGCGCCACGCGCGCGACGGAGCCGCGGCTGGCCGGCCTCAAGCACTTGGCCGAGCGACGCTCACACTAGAGGGGACTCCTCCATGCCGCTGCCGAAACGACGCCACTCGAAGACGCGCGGGCGCAAGCGCCGGACGCACTACAAGCTCGCCGCCCCCACGCGCTCGGTCTGTCCCCAGTGCCGCGAACCCAAGCTGCCCCACCGGGTCTGCCCGCGCTGCGGGTACTACAAGGGCCGGGAGATCGTCTCCGTCGAAGGGGCGTAAGCCGCCCCGGCGCCGCCCGCGATGAAGATCGCCGTTGACGCCATGGGAGGCGACCACGGCCCCGCCGTCGTCGTCGAGGGCGCGGTGGCCGCGGTCCGGGAGTTCGGCG
>JBBTPF010000161.1:0-1711 GCA_038066295.1 Candidatus Methylomirabilota bacterium
CGAGCCCACGCTCGGCATCGTGCGCGTGGACGAGGAGCGCACGTTCGTGATCGCCGACCTGCCGGGCCTGATCCCCGGCGCGGCGGAGGGCAGGGGCCTCGGCCACCGGTTCCTGCGCCACACCGAGCGGACGCGGCTCCTGCTCCACATGCTCGACCTCGATCCGCAGACGGGCCGCGATCCGATCGACGACCTCGGCGCGATCAACCGCGAGCTCGCCGCCTACTCGCCCGAGCTCGCGGCGCGCCCCCAGATCGTCGTGGCGAACAAGTCGGACCTGCCGGAGGCGGCGCCGCGGCGGGACAAGATCGCACAGTACTGCGCGGCGAACGACGTGCCGCTCTTCGTGATCTCCGCGGCCACCGGGGCCGGTCTCGCCGGGCTGGTCCGGGGGGTCGCGGCCGCGCTGAGGAACGCCGGATGGGCGCGAGTCGCAGGCTAGGCCGCGTGCGCCGGCTCGTGGTGAAGGTCGGCAGCGGCCTCGTCAGCGCGCCCGGCGCCGGCGTGGTACCGGAGCGCATCGGCGCGCTCGCCGGCGAGATCGCGTCGGTCCGCGAGGGCCGCCACGTGGTGCTCGTCACGTCGGGCGCCATCGCGACGGGCATGGCGCGCCTCGGCCTCGGCGAGCGGCCGCGCTCGATCCCCGACAAGCAGGCCGCGGCGGCGGTGGGTCAGTCGGCGCTCATGTGGCAGTACGAGGCCGCCTTCGGGCGCCACGGGATCCCGGTCGGGCAGGTGCTCCTCACGGCGCAGGACATCGGCGACCGCGCGCGGTACCTGAACGCCAAGAACACGCTCCTGGCGCTCCTCCGCTTCGGCGTGCTGCCGATCGTGAACGAGAACGACACGGTGGCGGTCGAGGAGATCAAGGTCGGCGACAACGACAACCTGAGCGCGCTCGTGGCTTCGCTGATCGACGCCGACCTCCTCGTGCTCCTCACCGACGTGGACGGCCTCTACACCGACGACCCCACGGTCAACGCGCGGGCGCGGAAGCTCGACACGGTCGACGCGGTCACCGAGGAGATCGTGAGGCTCGCGCGCGACCGGGCCGACGGCGTGTCGGTCGGCGGCATGGCGACGAAGCTCCAGGCCGCGCGCAAGGCCGCCGCGGCCGGCGTGCCGATGGTCATCGCCGGCGGCCGCGAGCCGGGCGTGCTCCGGCGCGTCCTCGCCGGCGAGCCGGTGGGGACCTACTTCGCGCCGAAGGCCGACCGGCTCGCGGCGCGGAAGCGCTGGATCGCGTTCGCGGTGCCGCCCCAGGGCCGGCTCACGGTGGACGCGGGCGCGCTCGCGGCGCTGACCCAGCGCGGCAAGAGCCTCCTGCCCTCGGGCGTGGTCGAGGTCGAGGGCAACTTCAGCTCGGGGGAGGTGGTCGCCCTGGTCGGCGGAAGCGGCCCCCGGGAGTTCGCGCGCGGGGTCGTGAACTTCGACGCCGACGAGCTCCGGAAGATCCGGGGCGCGAACACGAAGGAGATCGAGGCGCGGCTGGGGTACAAGAGCTTCGACGAAGTGATCCACCGCGATAATCTGGTACTCCTCTAGGGGATGGCCATGGACGTCCGCTCCCTCGTGGAGGCCAAGGCCCGCGCGGCCCGCGACGCGGCGCGCGCGCTGGCGCTCTGCCCGACGAAGACGAAGAACGACGCGCTGGCCCAGATGGCGCACGGGCTCGTGGAGAAGACGGAGGCGCTGCTCGAGGTCAACCGGG
>JBBTPF010000162.1:0-2630 GCA_038066295.1 Candidatus Methylomirabilota bacterium
GGCCGCGCGTGGCTAGGCCGTGGCCATCCGCTCCTCTTGCTCGATCACCCGCTGGCAGTCGATACAGTGGCGCGCGAACGGCAGCGCCTCGAGGCGCTTCTCGGAGATCGCTTCCCCGCAGCGCTCGCAGGACCCGAAGCCTCCGGTGTCGAGCTTCTGCAGGGCCGAGACGACATCCCGCAGGAGCCGGCGGTCGCCGTTCCCGAGCTCGAAGAAGAACTCGCGGTTGTAGGCGGTGTTCGCCTGGTCGCCCAGATCCTTGATGGAGTCGTCCTCCTGGTCCTTGCCGTAGAGCGCGGTCCGGCCGACTTCGTCCGCCAGCTGGCGCTGCTTCTCGACCAGCCGCTTCTTGAAGTACGCCAGTCGTTCCTTTCGCATCGAAGCCTCCTCCACGACCTCGGTGATACCCACTTAAGACGGGAACGCTAGCATGCGTCCGTGAAGCGCGCAATACCTTCGCGGCGCGGCCCGCGGCGCTCACGAGCCGTCGACGGGGATGGCGGGCGCGTCGCCCCACAGGCGCTCGAGCGCGTAGTACGCGCGCGTATCCTCCAGGAAGACGTGCATCAGCACGTCGCCGTAGTCGAGCAGGATCCAGCCGCTCTCGGCCACGCCCTCGGCGTGCAACGGCCGGATCCCCTCGCGCTTGAGCTCCTCGCGGATCGCGTCGGCGATCGTCTCGACGTGCGTCGTGGACCGGCCGCCGCAGACGAGGAAGTAGTCGGTGACGCTCGAGATGCCCCGCACGTCGAGCACGACGAGATCGGTCGCGTGCTTGTCGAGCGCGGCGCGGGCAGCTCCGCGCACCTTGCGGTCGGCCGACGGCTTCGTCACGCGCCCTCGTCCCGATAGAGGCCGCGGGTGCGGATGTGGGCGGTGACCGCGTCGGGCAGCCGGTACGCGATCGAGCGCCCCTCGCGCACCCGCCGCCGGAGGTCCGACGCCGAGATCGGCAGCGAGGTCACTCGCACGACCAGCGGCTCCTCGCCGATCTCCCGCACCACCTTCTGCGCGGCGGCGCCCTCGGGATCGAAGGCGCTGCCCACCCGGGGCACGACGACGATGCGCGCGAGCCGGGCGATCCGCCGAGGCTCGCGCCACGCGAGGAAGTCGAGGAACGTCTCGGAGCCGACGAGCAGGAAGAGGTCGTCGCGGGGGACGCCGAGCGCCTCCAGCGTGTCCACCGTGTACGACGGGCCGGCGCGGCGCACCTCGATGTCCGAGACGGCGAACTTCGGGTGGCCGGCGGTCGCGAGCTTCACCATTTCGTACCGGTCCTCGGCGGGCGCCAGGCACGCCGGCGACTTGTGCGGGGGGACGGCCGCGGGCACGAACAGGACCAGATCGAGGGCCAGCGTTTCGGCCGTCTCGTCGGCGAGGAGCAGATGCCCGTAGTGGATCGGGTTGAACGACCCGCCGAAGACGGCCGTGCGGGCCACGCTAATCCGACACCGGCGCGAGGTGGAGGTGCACCGCTAGTCCCGCACCTGCCCGTCGCCGTGCACGACGAACTTGGTCGTCGTCAGCTCGCGGACGCCGACCGGGCCGCGCGCGTGAACCCGCGACGTCGAGATCCCCATCTCGGCCCCCATGCCGAACTGGCCCCCGTCCACCAGGCGCGTGGATGCGTTCACGAGAACGGCGGCGGCGTCCACCTCGCGCGTGAACCGCCGCGCGTGCGCGAGGTCGTTGGTCACGATCGCCTCGGCGAGGCCCGAGCCGTGCCGGTGGATGTGGGCGATCGCCGCGTCGAGGTCGTCCACGACGCGCACCGCGAGGATCAGATCGAGGTACTCCGTGTCCCAGTCGGCGGCCGTCGCCGGGCGGGCCGACGGGACCAGCGCCCGCGTGCGGGGACAGCCGCGGAGCTCCACGCCCGCCTCCGCCAGGCGCGCCGCCAGCGACGGCAGGAGCGCCGGCGCGATGGCGTCGTGGACCAGGAGCGTCTCGAGCGCGTTGCAGACGCTCGGCCGCTGCGCCTTCGCGTTGAGCACGATCCGCACGGCCATCGCGCGATCCGCCGAGGCGTCCACGAACACGTGGACGAGCCCCTTGTCGTGCTTGAGGACGGGCACGCGCGAGCGCTCGCTCACCCACCGCACGAACTCCTCGCCGCCCCGCGGAATGATCAGGTCCACGAGGCGGTCGAGCTCGAGCAGGGCCGCCACCGCGGCCCGGTCGGTGGTGTCCACGAACTGGATCGCCTCCGCGGGGCCCCCCGCCTTCTCGAGCGCCTTCGCCAGCACCGCCGCGATCATCGTGTTCGACTCGATCGCCTCGCTGCCGCCGCGCAGGACCACGGCGTCGCCCGCCTTGACGCAGAGCCCCGCGGCGTCGGCGGTGACGTTCGGCCGCGACTCGTAGATGAAGCCGACGACGCCCAGCGGGACGCGGACGCGCGAGATCTCGATCCCGTTCGGCCGGCGCCACGACTCGACGACGGTCCCCACCGGGTCGGGGAGCGCGGCGATCTCACGGAGCCCCTGCGCCATCTCCTCGACGCGCGTCTCGGTCAGCGTCAGCCGGTCCAGGAACGCCCGGGCGACGCCCCCGCTCCTCGCGCGCTCGACGTCGGCCCGGTTGACCTCGAGCAGCGCCTCCGTCTTCTCCACGAGCCCGTGCGCCATCTG
>JBBTPF010000163.1:0-6863 GCA_038066295.1 Candidatus Methylomirabilota bacterium
ACCGCGCGCTCGGTGATCTCGTTGAAGGTGATGCGGTAGACGTTCTTCCTGTCGATGCCGAGCTCCTGGGCGAGGTGCCAGCCGATCGCCTCCCCTTCCCGGTCGGGGTCGGTGGCGACGTAGAGAACGTCGGCCCGCTCCGCCGCCCGCTTCAGCTCGTCGAGGACCTTCTTCTTGCCGGGCGACACGACGTACTTCGGCTTGAATCCCTTCTTCGGGTCCACGCCGAGCTGCGATTTCGGAAGATCGCGCACGTGGCCCATCGAGGCCTTGACGATGTACTTCGAGTCCAGATACTTCTGGATCGTCTTCACCTTCGTGGGCGACTCCACCACCACCAGCGACCGCTTCGCCACTACGCTCTCCTCGCTCTGTACAGGATTGAGACCCACCGCTGGCCCGACAGCTGCCGGGCCCATCCGTGGAGCTCGAGGGCCACGAGCGTCACCGCGGCGCGCGCGGGGTCGAGACCGCCGCGCGCGATCAGCTGCTCGATGTGCTGCGGCTCGTCCGGCGCCAGCAGCGCGAGCACTCTGCCCTCCTCACTCTCCGCCGGGGGCGGCGCCGACCCGCTCGCGACCTCCGAGGGGCTCGTCACGAGGCGCCTCCAGGGTTCCGGCAATTCTGACACGACGTCCTGCCAACACGTAACCAGTTTAGCACCGTCCTGGATGAGCCGGTTCGTTCCGGCGCTCGGCTCGGAGGTGATTCGGCCAGGAACGGCGAAGACTTCGCGGCCGAGGTCGCCCGTGAACCCGGCGGTGATCAGCGCCCCGCTGCGGCTGGCCGCCTCGACCACGACCACGCCGAGCGCCAGCCCGGCGAGCGTGCGATTCCGCGCCGGAAAGTGCCGCGCCAGCGCCGGCATGCCTGGCGCGAACTGGGAGAGGAGCGCGCCCTGCGCCTCGATCGCGCGCGCCACCGCGCGGTTCTCCGGCGGGTACACGACGTCCGCCCCGCACCCGAGCACGGCGAGGGTCCGGCCGCCCGCGGCGAGCGCGCCGCGGTGGGCCGCCGTGTCGATGCCGCGCGCGAAACCGCTCACGATCGTCACGCCGCGGGCCGCGAGCTCCGACGCGAGCCGCTCGGCGACCTCGATGCCGTACGGCGTTGCGCGGCGCGCCCCGACGATCGCCACGGCGAGGGCGTCGTCCGCGACGAGCGTGCCGCGCACCCAGAGGGCGGGTGGCGACGGCACGGCGCCCAGCAGCGCGGGGTAGTCTGGATCGCCTGGCTCGAGCCGCTTCATCGTCAGGGTGGCCGAGTATAGCGAAGGGGCCCGGCGGTGAAAAGAATCCGAACCGATACGGTGCTTCGCGAGCCGGCGCGCGCCTACCGCCCGGCGGCGCGCGTGCGGAGCTGCGCCCGGGCGATCTCCGCCGCCGCCGTGCCGGGATACTCGCGGACCACCTGCTGCCACGTCTGCCGGGCCCGGCCCGAGTCGCGCAGGCTCCAGTAGCAAAGCCCGATCTTCACGAGCGCGTCGGGCGCCTTCTCCGGGCCCAGCTCGAGCACCTTCTGGAACTCGAGCAGCGCCTGACGGAAGTCCCGCTGCACGTAGTACGCCTCGCCGATCCAGTACTGCGCGTTCCCCGCCAGCGCGTGCCTGGGGTACTTCGCGATGAAGTCCACGAAGTCGAGCACCGCCTGGCCGTGCTCGCGCGCGCGGAAGGTCGCCAGCGCCGCCGCGTACGCCTGCGCCGGCGCCCCCACGCGGGGCTCCCGCGACTCACGTGCCGAAGGCGAAGCTGGCGCGCCGGGCGCCGCCGCGGGCGGCAGCGCCTCGAGCGCGGTGCGCGTCCGGCCGATCGCCTCGTCGGCCGCGTCGATCCGCCCGGCGAGCCTCGACACCTCCGCGGCCGCCGCGCGCACGCTCGCGCCGAGCTCGCGCGACCGCGCGTCGAGGGCTTGAAGCTCGGAATGGGCACGCGCGATCTCCCGGCCGGCGGACTCCTGGGCGGCGCGCGTATCGGAGAGCTCGGAGCGCAATCGCGAGACTTCGGACTCGAGGCGCTCCACCGGGCCCCGGCCGACGCAGCCGGCCGCGATGACCGCCATGACGGCAACGACGCCGAGAGCCCGGCTCATTCGCGCCGACCGTAGCACGCGCGCGAAAACGAAGTCAACTTCTGGCCACGTCAGGTGCGGCCCCGTCAGGCGCACCGCGGCTCGAGCGCCCGGAGCACGATCACCTCCACGCGCCCGCCGGCGGGCACCGTCGTGTCCGGCGGGACCACGGCGAGGCCGTCGGCCAGCACCATCGAGCGCAGGATTCCCGAGCCCTGGTCGCCGGTGAGCCGCGCGCCGTACCCCTCACCGTCGCGCGCGAGCCGCACCCTCAGATAGCCGCGCCGCGACCCGGGGTTCCCGATCGGCTCGAGCGCGCGCGCCGGGACGCGCGGCCGGTCCACCGCGCGGCACCCCTGCATCCTCCGGAGCGCGGGCCGCACGAAGAGCTCGAAGGTCACCATGGCCGAGACCGGGTTGCCGGGCAGCCCGAAGACGGGCCGCCCGGCCACGGAGCCGAAGGTGATCGGCTGTCCGGGACGCATCGAGACCTTCCAGAGGTGGAGCTCGGCCCCGCAGCGCGCGAGCGCGTCCTTCACGAGATCCAGCTCGCCCACCGAGACGCCCGCGGAGGACACGAGGAGGTCGGCCTCGAGCCCCCACGTGAGACGCTCCACGATCGCGTCCAGGCGGTCCGGCACGACGCCGAGGTTCACGGGCTCGGCGCCCGCCTCGAGCACCTGCGCCATCAGCGAGTAAGTGTTGGTGTTCGGGATCTGGCCAGGCCCCGGCTCGGCGCCGAGGTCGGCGAGCTCGTTGCCCGTGGAGAGGATCGCGACGCGCGGCCGCCGGTGGACGCGGACGCGCGTGTAGCCGAGGGTCGCGAGCAGCCCGACCTCGGCGGCGCCCACGACGTGCCCGCACCCGACGACGACGTCGCCGGCGCGGATGTCCTCGCCGGCCGGCCTGACGAACGCGCCCCGCTCGACGCGTCTCGGGACGACGATCCGTCCGCCATCGGCGGCGGCGTCCTCCTGCGGGACGACGGCGTCGGCCCCGTCGGGCAGCGGCGCGCCCGTGAAGATCCTCATCGCCTCGCCCGCGCCCAGCGACCGCTCCGGCAACGACCCGGCGGCGATCCGCCCGACGACGGACAGCTCGGCGCGGCCGGCGCGCGTGTCGTCCGAACGGATCGCGTAGCCGTCCATCGAGGAGTTCGCCCAGGGCGGCAGCTCGCGCCGGGAGACGACCGGCTCGGCGAGCACGCGCCCGAGCGCCGGCACGATCTCGACCAGCTCGGTCCCGAGCGGCTCTATGCGTGACAGAACCTGTTCGAGCGCATCCTCGACGCTCAGCACACGGCTACTCTACTACACGCGCCGTGCCCTGGCCGGGCGGGGGTGGGGCGGGCCACGACGGCGTGGGATCAGTGGCCGGTGTGCGGGAGGTTCAGGACGGGCTTGAACCGGGCGAAGAACCAGCGCCGACTCAGAACGAACAGCGCCAGGAACCCCGCCGTGATCGCGAGGTCGCGCGCCCCGAACGGCAGCCGCGCGCCCGCGGACACCGACGGAAAGACGACGAGCACGCGCTCGAGGAAGATCGCGACGAGACCGAACAGCGCCACGATCACGAGCGGGGTGTGGCGCTGGGGCGGCCGTCCCGTCAGCCGCTTCAGGAGGTAGGCGAACGGGATGAGCCAGCCGATCACGAAGACGATCCAGGCCACCGTCAGCCACGGCTGCGCGAAGAACCGCTGGACCAGGAAGCGGGTCTCGACCGGCACGTTGCCGTACCAGATGACGAGGTACTGCGACCAGAAGAAATACATCCACATGATCGCCATCGCGAACTGGAGCTTGGCCACGTCCTGGACCGCGGCCGGCGGGATGGACGCCTGCCCCCGCGCGTTCGCCCGCACCGTCAGGATCGAGAGCAGACAGAGGGTCGTGTAGAAGGTGCTGACGACGAAGTAGCCGCCGAAGAGGCCGCTGTACCACCGCGGGTCGAGCGACATCACGAGGTCGAAGCCCCAGAGCGACACGACCGCGACCCACAGCATCAGGAGGATCACCGCCAGACGGTTCCGGCGCGCCCGCGCGCGATCCTGGTCGCTGGGCACCGTGTCTTTGAGGAGCGCCTGGACGAACAGGAGGGCCACCAGGAAGAGTGCCGCGGCACCGACGAGCGTCCGCAGCCAGAAGAAGGGCGTGTTGAGCCACGCCGCCTTCGCCGGAATCGGCGTCGTCACCCACGGGTAGAGCACGGTCCGCCCGGCGTAGAGCCCGACGAACAGGACGAGCGACACGGGCAAGAACCCGCCGGTCGTCAACGCGATGCGCCGCACGCTCGGCGACCAGCGCGCCTCCGTGAGCTGCATCATGGCCGCGATGGCGGGGCCGGTGATGGCGAGGCCCGACCAGAAGACGAGGTTCACCAGGTAGATGGACCACGCGCGCGCCGCGTCCCCGGAGGTCGCGCCCGTGAGGAAGGCGATCGCGCCCAGCGCCACGACGAGGCTCCAGACGATCGTCATCGCTTCGCCAGGGTCCGGAGGAAGTTCACGATGTGCCATGCCTCCTGGCTGGACAGCGCCTCGCCGTACGCCGGCATCACCGCGCCCCCGGTCACGATGTAGCTGTGCCAGTAGCCGTCGGTGCGCTGCTTCTGGAGCTCGGCGTTGGTCAGGTCGGGCGCCGGGATGAATTTCGTCGCCACCGGCCCGGTCACGCCGCCCTTGCCCTCCGCGCCGTGGCACGGCGCACAGAAGGTCGTGAAGTGCTCGCGCCCGATCGCGAGCGACGCCTCCGACGCCTTCACCGGGTTCGGCGCCTTCGCGGCGACGTCGCGCTGCTCCTTGGGAACGATCAGCCCGCCCCCGCGCGGCACGACGCCGGCCGGCATCCGGAACACGCGCTCGCCCGGGACGATCCGCGGGGTCTGGGTCATGTTGTCGTTCCAGCGCACGACCGCGGCGGCGCCCATCAGGCCGCCGGCGGCGCCGACGAGCAGCAGGCAGAGGATGAAGACGTACTTCACGGGCGGACTTCCTCGGCGCCGGCGCTCCGGAGGATCTCGCGCACGGAGCCGCCGCGACCGGCTCCGCAGTGGACGGCCACGCCGAAGCGGTCGTTGGTGAACCGCGGGTCGAACGTCGGGCTCGGCGTGAGGCGCGGCAGTCGGGCCAGCACGACCATGCCGATCAGCGTCGCAAGGCCGCCGAAGAGGATCGTCATCTCGAACGCGATCACGACGAACGGCGGGATCGAGACGACGGGCTTCCCGCCGGTGGTCAGCCCCCACAGCAGCGCCGACCAGATCGTGAGGAGGAAGCCCGAGACCGTCCCCGTCAGGCCGCCGAGCAGCGTGAAGAGGCGGACCCGGCTCACGGGCCGGTCGCGCTCCAGCACGTCCTCGATCTCGTGCACGGGCACCGGCGTGTAAACGGTGAGGTCGTGGTAGCCCTTCGCCCGCAGCTCCTCGAGGGCGCGGACGGTCGTGTCCACGTGGGCGAAGACGCCGAGGACCGTCTCAGGGGTGGCTGCCATGGGCTCGGTCCCTGAGCGGCGGCGGCAGCGTCTCCTTCACCTCGACGATCGAGAGCGACGGCATCACCTTGATGAAGCCCAGGAACAGCAGGAAGAACCACGCGAAGCTCCCGATGACGATCGACGTGTCGGTCAGGCTCGGCACGTAGATGCCCCACGCCCAGGGGTAGAAGGCGTGGGCGAGCGACGGGACGATGATGTTGAACCGCTCGAACCACATCCCGATGAGGACGAGGATCGAGACGACGTAGAGCGCGACGGGGCGCGTGCGCGGCCTCTTCCAGAAGAAGATGAGCGGCGCGACGCAGTTGCAGAAGTACATCGTGAAGATCGCCCACGCGTACGTGCCCGTCATCTTCCAGAAGAGCGACGTCTTCTCGAACTCGTCGCCGCTGTAGAGCGCGGTGAAGATCTCGCAGAGGTAGAAGTAGGTCAGCACGAGGCTCGTGACCAGGATGAGCTTCGCCATCGCGTCGAGGTGCTTGTCCGCGATGTACGCGTGCAGCTTGAAGAAGTGGCGCATCGGCAGCACGAGCACGATCACCATCGCGAAGCCCGAGAAGATCGCGCCGTTCACGAAGAAGGGCGCGAACAGGGTCGAGTGCCAGCCCGGGACCAGCGCCATCGCGAAGTCCCAGGACACGACGCTGTGGACGGAGAGGACGAGCGGCGTGGCGAGCGCCGCGAACAGGCCGTAGGCGCGCCGGTAGTGGCGCCACTGCGAGTCGGCGCCCTCCCAGCCGAGCGACAGCATCGCGTAGATCCGCCGCCGCCAGCCCGTGGAGGCGTCGCGCAGCGCCGCGACGTCGGGGATCAGGCCGACGATGAAGAACACGGTGCTGATCGTGAAGTACGTCGCGATCGCGAAGACGTCCCAGACGAGCGGCGACCGGAAGTTCGGCCAGAGGTCGCGCTGGTTCGGGTACGGCATGAGGAAGTACGCGAACCACATGCGCCCGGCGTGGATCAGCGGAAAGAGCCCGGCGGTCATGACCGCGAAGATCGTCATCGCCTCCGCCGCGCGGTAGATGGACGTGCGCCAGCGCGCGCGGAAGAGGTAGAGGACCGCGGAGATGAGCGTGCCGGCGTGGCCGATGCCGATCCAGAACACGAACGTCGTGATGTACATCGCCCACTGCTGGGGCACGCGCTTGCCGGACATGCCCATGCCCCACCAGATCTGGCCGGTCCACGCGAGGATCCCGCCCGTCAGGATCAGGGCGACGACGGACATCCAGGCGAAGTAGAGGTTGCCGGGCGGCCCGAGCGTGCGGAGGACGTCGCGGTTGACGTAGGCGAACGTGGGGG
>JBBTPF010000164.1:0-1970 GCA_038066295.1 Candidatus Methylomirabilota bacterium
GCCCACGCGGGCGCCGACGCCGCTCTCCTCGGCGATGTGGCCGAGGTCGGTGGCGAGGCCGTCGGAGAGGTCGATCATCGCCGTCACGCCGCCCGCCGCGGCGAGCCAGCGGCCCTCGCCGACGCGCGGCCGCGGCCTCAGGTGGGCCGCCGTCAGGTCGGCGAGCGTGTCCGCGGAGACGCCCACGGGCGTGGCGCCGAGCTCGAGGAGCGCCAGCCCCGCCGCCGAGCGCCCGAGCGAGCCCGTCACGGCGATCACGTCGCCGGGCCGCGCGGTGGAGCGAAGAACCGGCGCTCGCGTCGCCTCGCCGAGGAGCGTGACGTTCACGATCCAGCCCCGCGGCGACGCCGTCGTGTCACCGCCGACCACGGCCACCTCGTGCTCGGAGGCCAGCCCGAGCGCGCCCTCGAAGAATGCCTCGGCCTCCTCGACGCTCGTATCCTCGGGACAGGCGAGGGCGACCAGCGCCCAGCGCGGGCGCCCGCCCATCGCCGCGATGTCGGACAGGTTGACGGCGAGCGACTTCCAGCCGAGGTCGGCGGGCTCCGCCCAGCGGCGGCGGAAGTGGACATCCTCGATCAGGAGGTCGGTCGTCGCGAGGAGCGGGCGTCCCGCGCTCGGCTCCAGGACGGCGCAGTCGTCGCCGATGCCGACGCGGACGCCGGGCCCGCGCGCGGCGGCACGCCGGATGATCTCGATCAGCCGCTTCTCCGTCGCGCGCTCGGGGGTCACTGCCGCGAGGTCCGCGAGCCCGGCTCGTACCGCGGGTGGCCTGCTGTAGGCACGCGTGGCGTCCTTTGTCGCGGGGTCCGCGCGGCCGGCTCGAACCGAAGGTGGCCTGCCGTAGGTGCGCCTGGCTTCATTCCGCGAGGAAGTTCTTCAGGAGGCGTTTGCCCTCGACCGTCAGGATCGACTCCGGGTGAAACTGCACGCCCTCCACAGGATGGCGCCGGTGGCGCAGCCCCATGACCTCGCCGTCCTCGGCCCGCGCCGTGACCTCGAGGTCGTCGGGCACGGTCTCGCTGAGGACGGCGAGGGAGTGATACCGCGTGGCGACGAACGGATTCGGGAGCCCGGCGAAGACACCGCGCCCGTCGTGACGGATCTCGGAGGTCTTGCCGTGCATCTGGGTCTTTGCGCGCACGACGGTCGCGCCGAAGGCCTGCCCGATCGCCTGGTGCCCGAGACAAACGCCCAGGATCGGCGTCGTCGGGCCGAGCCGGCGGATGACCTCGAGCGAGACGCCTGCCTGATCGGGGTTGCCGGGGCCGGGGGAGATCACCACACGCTCCGGCTTCATCGCGACGATCGCGTCCACGCCGACGGCGTCGTTGCGCACCACCTCGAGCTCGGCGCCGAGCTCGCCGAGGTACTGGACGAGGTTGTACGTGAACGAGTCGTAGTTGTCGATGACGAGAATCATCGCTGCCCCATCCCGGCCATCCGGAGCGCCAACACCATGCCGCGCGCCTTCGAAGACGTCTCGAGCCATTCGGTCTTCGGGTCGGAGTCGGCGACGATGCCCGCCCCCACCTGGATGGAGGCCCGCTTGCCGTCGCAGACCACCGTGCGGATCGTGATGCACGAGTCCAGGTTGCCCGAGTACGAGACGTAGCCGACGGCGCCGCCGTACGGGCCCCGCTGGGTCGGCTCCAGCTCGTCGATGATCTCCATCGCCCGGATCTTCGGCGCGCCCGTGAGCGTCCCCGCGGGGAAGCACGCCCGGAGCACGTCGAGCGCGTCGCTGCCCGGCTTGAGCGTGCCCGTCACGTGGCTCACGAGGTGCATCACGTGCGAGTAGCGCTCGATCGTCATGAACTCGGTGACCTTGACCGAGCCGAGCCGGGACACGCGCCCGACGTCGTTCCGCCCGAGGTCCACCAGCATGACGTGCTCGGCGCGCTCCTTCGGGTCGTTGCGGAGCCGATCTTCGGTCTCGCGGTCCTCGGCCTCGGTGGCGCCGCGCGGGT
>JBBTPF010000165.1:0-8455 GCA_038066295.1 Candidatus Methylomirabilota bacterium
GCGGCGGCGCGGCGAGCGCGGCCACCGCCGCCTCGCGGCTCGACCCCATGCCACCGAAGGCGCTGCCCGAGTCGAGCCCGGCCAGCGCGAGGAAGAAGGTGCCGAGCAGGAAGAGGTACATGAGGAGGATGATGTTGCCGGCGAACGCGAGCGCCGGGCGCGACACGAGCACCGGGACGACGAGGGCGGTCACCAGCATCGTCGCGACGAGCACGTGGGGCGTCGCGCGGAAGATCCACGACGTCGTCGTCGAGACGACGGCGTCCTTGCGCAGGAGCTTCCGCAGATCGGCGTACGGCTGGAGGGGGCTCGGCCCGCGGCGGCCGGCGAGCCGCGCCTTCAGCGCGCGGAGGACGCCGACCAGCAGCGGGGCGCCGGCGCCGACGACGAGGAGCTGGGCCAGGGCGGTGACGAGATCGGCGATCACGCGAGCACCAGCAGGACGAGGAGGGCCAGGAGGATGTAGGCGAGGTAGAGGTTCGCGCTGCCCGACTGGATGGCGCGCGCCCGCCGGGCGGCGGCGGAGAGCGCGTCGTGCGCGGGCCGGTAGAGCCAGTCCTCGAAGATCGAGCGCGTGGGGTTCTCGTACTCGATCCGCTCGACGAAGAAGCGCGACTCCGGGTGGAACTCGATGTCCAGGCGCTTTTCCGGGCGGTAGAAGAAGTCGAAGACGCGCTTGAACGGGTTCGAGAAGGCCGTGGCCGTGTACTCCATCCGCGCGGTCTGGAGGATCCGGCCGCAGCCCCAGGTCTCGGAGAGCCGCCGCCGGCGCGACGCCCCGGCGAGCCGGAGCAGGACGAGCGGCGCCGCCAGCGCCAGGGCCAGCGCCGCGGCGATCGCGAGCGTGGACAGGCTCGCGAAGTCGCCCGAGACGTTCAGCGTCAGCCAGTCCCCGATGGCGACCGGCGCGCGCGCGCCGAGGAGGGGGGCCGCCACGGCGAGGAGCGCGGGGACGACGAGCGTCGGCCCGAGGCCGAGCAGGAGGCAGCCGAGGGCGAGCGCCACCATGGCGGCGCGCATCGCGATGGGCGCCTCGTGGGCGCGCGCGGCGGCCTCGCTGCGGGGGAGCGCCAGGAACGTGATCCCGAACGCCTTGACGAAGCAGGCCATCGCGAGGCCGCCCGTCAGGGCGAGGCCCGCGATGCCGAGGGCGAAGACGAGGTTCAGCGCCGGCTGGGCGATGCGGGTGTTCTGGAGCAGCGCCAGGAACGTGAGCCACTCGCTCACGAAGCCGTTGAACGGCGGGAGCGCCGCGATCGCCGCCGAGCCCGCGAGGAAGCACGCCGCCGTCCAGGGCATGCGCTTGATCAGCCCGCCCATCTCCTCCATGTTGCGCGTGCCCGTGCCGTGGACGACCGCGCCCGCGCCGAGGAACAGGAGCGCCTTGAACGCGGCGTGGTTGAGGGTGTGGTAGAGCGCCGCCGCGACGCCGAGGAGCGCCAGCGGTTCGAGGCCGGCGCGGTGGTAGAGCATGCCGGCGCCGGCGCCGATCAGGATGATCCCGACGTTCTCGATGCTGTGGAACGCGAGCAGCCGCTTGAGGTCGTGGTCCACGAGCGCGTAGAGGACGCCGATCACCGCCGACAGGGCGCCGAGGAGCAGGACCAGCACGCCCCACCACGCCGGCCCGGCGCCGAGCCAGTCGAAGCCCGCACTCAGGAAGCCGTAGACGCCCATCTTGAGCATCACGCCGGACATGAGCGCCGAGACGTGGCTCGGCGCGGCCGGGTGCGCGAGCGGCAGCCAGACGTGGAGCGGGACGACGCCGGCCTTGCCGAGGAACCCCGCCGCGAGCAGGACGAACACGAGGTCGCGCGCCCACGGGGCG
This sequence comes from Candidatus Methylomirabilota bacterium, assembly GCA_038066295.1. Taxonomy (GTDB): domain Bacteria; phylum Methylomirabilota; class Methylomirabilia; order Rokubacteriales; family CSP1-6; genus JACPCG01. The sequence continues at coordinate 1,829 of JBBTPF010000165.1, forward strand.
AGGCCGGGGGCGGCCGCGTGCCAGTCGGCGAAGCGGACGCTGCCGGTCCAGGCGCCGAGCAGCAGCATGCCCGCCAGCAGACACGCGAACCCGGCGTGCGTCATCACCGCGTACACCCAGGCGGCGCGCACCGACCCGCGCTCGCGCCGGTCGTGGAGGACGAGGAAGTACGAGGCCAGCGACATCAGCTCCCAGGCGATCGCGAACGTCATCATGTTGGCCGCGAGGGGGACGGCGCACATCGCGAGGACGAAGACGAGATAGGCGAGGACGCCCCGCCGTTCGCCGGGGGTGGCGCCGAGGGCATAGACCGACGCGGGGACCGTCGCGACGCCGACGAGCGCGACGAAGAACCCGCCGAGCGGGTCGAGGACCAGCTCGAGGCCGCCGAGCGGCACGAGCCACGGCACACCAAGCGTCCACCTCAGGCCGAGCATCCCGGCGAGCCCGAGCGCGGTCGCCGCGATGCCGATGGCGACGGCGACGAGATACCCGGCGGCCCCGATCACTTGAGACGGCCGATCGTGTCGAGGATGCCGGCGAGGATCGCCGCCGGCGGCGGCGGGCAGCCGAGGATGACGGCGTCCACGGGCACGACGTCGCCGACGCCGCCCACGACCGCGTACGAGCCGCGGAAGATCCCACCGTCGCGGGCGCAGTCGCCGACGGCGATGACGAGCTTGGGGTCGGGCGTCGCCTCCCACGTGCGCCGGAGCGCTTCGGCCATATTGCGCGTCACGGGGCCCGTGACGAGCAGGCAGTCGGCGTGGCGCGGCGAGGCGACGAAGTGCAGGCCGAACCGCTCGAGGTCGTAATGGGGGCCGGTGAGGCCCGAGATCTCGAGCTCGCACGCGTTGCAGGACCCGGCGTCCACCTGGCGGATCGCGAGCGAGCGGCCGAAGACGCGGCGGATCTCGCCCGCGAGCCGCTCGCCGAGCCGCGCGACGCCGGCGTCGCGCGGCGGCGGCTCGGTGACGACGCCGGTCCGGAGGGCCAGGCGGAGCTGGCGGAGCACCGGTCAGCGCCGCCGGGGGCGGCGCGCCTCGAGCCGGAACGCGCGCAGCATGGTCTGGGTGCCGACGAGCTGGTTGCCGAAGATCCGCCGCGCGACGTCGAGGAGCTCGCCGACCAGCGGGTCGCGGAGGGCGTACCGCATCGTCGTGCCCTCCTTCCGCGCGCCGACGACGTTCGTGCGGCGCAGGACGGCGAGCTGCGAGGAGACGGCGGGCTGGTCGAGGTCGAGCGCCGCCTGGAGCTCCTGCACGCTCCGCTCGCGCCCGCGCAGGAGCTCGAGGATCCGGATGCGGAGGGGGTGGGCGAGCGCCTTGAAGAACTCCGCCTTGAAGGACTGCAGCTCCGTGGACGCGCCGGTCTCGGCCACGGAAGACCTTATATCTGAATATTGCTATATAGTCAATTCGACGCGAGCAGCCCCCGGTAGACGGCGGTGGTGCGCGCCATCGAGGCGTCGATCGAGTGGCGCGCGAGCGCCGCCGCCTGGCCCGCCCGCGCGAGCGCGCGCGCCCGCTCGGGGTCGGCGAGCAGCGCGAGGACCCCCCGCGCGAGCGCGCGGGCGTCGCCCGGCGCCCCGCGCCAGCCCGTCTCGCCGTCCCTGATGAGCTCAGGCGTGCCGCCCACCGTCGAGGCGACGACGGGCGTGCCGACGGCGAGCGCCTGCGGGATCACCTGCGACGTCGCCTCGGACCGGATGGACGGGAGGACCAGCACGTCGAGGGCCGCCATGACCTCGGGGACGTCGCGGCGGAAGCCCGTCATCGTCACCGCGGACTCGAGCCCCAGGGCGCGGATCCGCTGCCGGACCTCCGCGAAGCCGACGCCGTCGCCGACGATGAGGAAGCGCGCCTCCGGCACGCGGCCCAGGATATCGCGCGCGGCCTCGAGGAAGACGTTGTGCCCCTTGGACCCGCGGATGTTCGCCACGAGCCCGACGACGGGCGCGCCCGCCGGGACCCCCAGCTCCTCCCGCACCGCCTTGCCCGAGACGCGGGGGTGGAACCGCGTCGGGTCCACGCCGGGCGGCACGGACACGACGCGCCCGGGCGGAATCCCCGCGCCGACAACGATGGCGCGCACGGCCTCCCCGCTCGTGATGATACGGTCGGCCAGGCGGTAGACGAGCGCGCGGTACCTGAGGATGGGGATGGACACGTGGCGGCTCCTCACCACGGGCCGCCCGAGCGATTTCGCGGCGAGGGCGCCGAGCCAGCTGTCCACCGAGCTGTGGGTATGGACGAGACCCACCGCGCGGTCACGCATGAGCCGGCGGAGCGCCAGGACCGCCGCGAGGTCGACCGCGCTCCGCATGCGCACGGAAACGGCCGGGACGCCGGCCGCCCGCGCCTCGGCGAGGAGTGGGCTCTCGGGTTGGCAGGCAACGAGCGCTCCCCAGCCGTGATCCAGAAGCCAGCGCACCTCGGCCAGGATGCGGAGCTCCTGGCCGCCGAGGCCGTGGGACGCTTCGGTGTGGAGGACCGCCGGCATGGCGACAGACTACCGCCGCCAGCGTTCGGAGGTGAAGAAACCGAGGTTCTGGGTGGTTCCGGCTACCAGCGGCCGCCGCCGCGGGAGCCGCCGCGCCCGCCGCCGCCGCCGAAGCCGCCACGGCCACCGCCACCGGGACGCGCGCCGCCGCCGCTGCCCGGGGCCTTGGCCTTCTCGACCTGGATGGTCCGGCCGTCGAGGGAGGTGCCGTTCAGCTTGCTGATCGCCTGCTCGGCTTCCTCGGGTGTGGCCATCTCGACGAAGCCGAAGCCGCGCGACCGGCCGGTGTCCCGGTCCGTCACGACGCTCGCGGATTCGACCGCGCCGCACGCCGCGAAGGCCTCGCGCAGACGCTCGTTCGAGGTCGAGAAAGAGAGACCGCCGACGAAGAGTTTGATCGCCATGGGGAGGGCTCCTTGTACCTTCCGAACCTGTGCACGACCCGGAACTCGGAAGGAGATCGGGGACGCGGCCTGACGGGGAGGAGGGTTCCCGGCGAACCGACGACCGCACCAGACGGCCCGCAGTATACACCGTCCCGGGCGGCAACGGGCCGAATCTTCCGAGGATCTTCAGGTGACGGCCCCCGGGGGCCCCCGCGCGTGGTGCTATAGTCGGCGTGATGAGCGCCGGGGCGCCGGGCGAGCGGAAACGGTGGCACGCCATCTTCCGGCTGCTCGAGCGCGACGAGCGGGTCTTCGCGGTTCTCCTCGCCGTCGTCATGGTGGGCGGCCTCGCCACGCTCGGCCTCGTCCCGCTGCGCCCGCGCCACCGGATCGACCTCTACTCGCTCGTCGTCTGGTTCGCGGCCTACAAGGTCGGGATCTTCGCGCTGGTGACCGTCAATCCGCGCGCGACGCGCGCCAGCTTCGTCGGCGCCCTGGCCATCGACCTCCTCCTGGTCTTCGTGCTCCTCTCGCTCACGGGCGGCGCCGAGAGCCTCTTCTATCTCCTGTTCTTCCCGCTGGTCGCGGTCAACGCGTACTATTTCGGCCCGTGGGTCGGCATCGGGGCGGCGGTGCTCGCCGGGGCCCTCTACGCGCTGTCGGCCACGATCGTGCCGCCGTGGGTGGGCTGGACGCCGCCGCTCATCCTGGCGGCGCTGGTCGGGCTCCCCGCGGTGACCCTCGGCCTCGTCGCCGAGCGGGAGCGGCGGGCACGCAACGAGGTGGAGCGGCTGAACGTGGAGCTCACGGGCACGCTCTCGCGCCTGCAGACGGCCCAGCAGGAGCTGCTCGTCGCCGAGCGGATGGCGACCGTGGGACGCCTCTCGCTCAAGGTCGCCCACGAGGTCCGCAACCCGATCAGCGCGATCGAGCTGAACGCCGAGATGCTGGACGACATCGTGCGCGGCCGGGCGGGGGAGGACATGGACGAGGCCGCGGGGCTCGTCACGGCGATCCGCGACCAGGTCAACGCGCTCGACGCGCTCACCGAGGAGTACCTGGCGTTCGCCCGCTTCCCGCGGCCGAACTTCGAGGAGGAGTCGGTGAACCAGCTCGTCCAGGAGCTGGCCGACTTCGTCCGCCCGGTCGCGAAGCGCCAGGGCCTGGCGGTCCGTGTCGAGATCGATCCGGGCGTGCCGATGATGGAGATCGACCGCGGGCTCCTCCGCCAGGCGGTCCTGAACCTCGTCAAGAACGGCCTCGAGGCGCTCTCCAGCGGCGGCGAGATCACGATCGCGAGCCGCTTCGACGGCGAGGCGGTCGAGATCTCCGTGTCGGACACGGGCATGGGCATCCCCGAGGACGTGGCGCCGCGGCTCTTCGAGCAGTTCTTCACGACCAAGCCCCAGGGCACCGGCCTCGGGCTGTCCATCGCGCGCCAGATCGCGGAGGAGCACGACGGCGAGATCCGGTGGACGAACCGGCCCGGCCGGGGCGCGACCTTCACGATCCGGCTGCCGATCAAGAGGACGGTGAATGTCTGAGCTGGCGACCCTGCTGATCGCCGACGATGACCCGGGGCTGCGCGAGAGCCTCGAGCGGACGCTGACGCGCGAGGGCTACAGGGTCGTCCTCGCCTCCGACGGCAACACCGCCCTCGAGCGCCTCCAGGCCGGCGGGATCGACCTCGTCCTGACCGACCTCAAGATGCCGGGGCTCACCGGCATCGAGGTGCTGCGCGCCGCCAAGGCGATCGCCCCCGACGTGGACGTGATCCTCCTCACGGCGTTCGGCACCGTCGAGGAAGCGGTGAAGGCGATGAAGGAGGGCGCGTACGACTTCCTCACCAAGCCCTTCCAGCGGGCGCAGGTGCTCAAGCTGATCCGCCAGGCGCTCGAGCGCCGCGAGCTGATCCAGCAGAACCGCGCGCTCCAGCGGCGGCTCGACGACCTCCTCCAGCAGGGCGCCGTCATCGGCGCGAGCCCCGCCTTCCGCCGCATGATGACGCTCGTCGAGCAGGTGGCCGACAGCTCGGCGACGATCCTCCTCCAGGGCGAGAGCGGCACCGGCAAGGAGCTGGTGGCGCGCGCGATCCACCAGCAGTCGGGGCGACGCAACGGGCCGTTCGTGGCCGTGAACTGCGCGGCCCTGCCGGAAACCCTGCTCGAGTCGGAGCTGTTCGGCTACGAGAAGGGCGCGTTCACCGGCGCCGCGGGCCGGAAGGAGGGCCGCTTCGAGCTGGCCGACGGCGGCACGCTCTTCCTCGACGAGGTCGCCGACCTCTCGTCCGTGACGCAGCCCAAGATCCTGCGCGTCCTCCAGGAGGGCGAGTTCGAGCGGCTCGGCGGCACCAGGACGCTCCGCGTGGACGTCCGGATCGTCACGGCGACGAACCAGGACCTCGCCCTGATGGTGAAGGAGAAGCGCTTCCGCGAGGACCTCTACTACCGGCTCAATGTCATCACCATCCGCGTACCCCCGCTCCGCGAGCGCTACGAGGACGTCCGAGTCCTCGCCCAGCACTTCCTGCGCATCTACGCAGCGAAGAACGGCCGGAAGCTTGAGGGGTTCACCGCCGAGGCCATCGAGCGGCTCGAGGCCTACGCCTGGCCGGGTAATGTCCGCGAGCTCGAGAACCTTGTCGAGCGCAGCGTGGTGCTGGCGCGGAAGGACCGGATCGACGCCGAAGATTTACCCGAGGAGATCGTCGGGGTGAAGCGCGCGCCGCGCGACGCGATCCTGGAACTGGTCGGCACGCCGCTCGGCGAGATCGAACAGCGCCTGCTCGACGAGACGCTCCGTATCACCGGGGGCAACAAGACGCAGGCGGCCAAGCTCCTCGGCATCGACGTGCGCACGGTGGCGCGCAAGCTCGAGCGCCGCGAGGACGCAGACGAGGTGGGCGAGGCGCCCGCTTCGTGAAGGCGCTCCTGCTGACGCGCGAGTACCCGCCGCACGTCTACGGCGGCGCCGGCGTGGTCGTGGACCAGCTCTCCCGCGCGCTCGCCCGGCGGATGGCCGTCGAGGTCCGCTGCTTCGGCGACCGCGAGCCCGGCGCCTCCCCGGACGGGGTCACGGTGCGGGGCTACACCCCGTGGGAGCGCCTCGGCCCCGGGAAGGACGGACCGAAGTTCGCGCCCGCGCTCGAGACGCTGTCGATCGCCCTCGCGATGGCGCGCGACCCCGTGGACGCCGACGTGGCGCACGCGCACACCTGGTACGCCGACATGGCGGGCCTGTGGATCCGGACGCTCCACCGCATCCCGCTGATCGTCACGCTGCACAGCCTGGAGCCGCTCCGCCCGTGGAAGGCGGACCAGCTCGGCAGCGGCTACCTCCTGTCGAGCTGGATCGAGAAGACCGCGGTCGAGGCCGCCGACCGCGTCATCGCGGTGTCCGCCGGGATGCGGGCGGACATCCTCCGCCACTTCGACGCCGATCCGGCGAAGGTCGTCGTCATCCACAACGGGATCGACCCCGACCGCTTCAGGCGCACCGACCGGCGGGAGGCGCTCGAGCGCCTGGGCGTGCGACAACCGTACGTGCTCTACGTCGGCCGCATCACCGACCAGAAGGGGATCTTCCACCTCCTCGAGGCGTCGAAGGGTCTGCCGGCCGGCGTGCAGGTGGTGCTCTGCGCCTCCGCGCCCGACACGCCGGAGATCGAGGCGCGGCTCTCCCGCGCCGTGCCCGCGCACCCGCACGTCCTCTGGATCAACGAGATGGTGCCGGTCGAGGT
>JBBTPF010000166.1:0-1446 GCA_038066295.1 Candidatus Methylomirabilota bacterium
TCAGGACCGCCCGAGGGCTGTTCACGTGGGGCACGCCGCTCGCCTCGAGGGCGCGCAGCCGCTCCAGCACCGCGACGCGCTCGCACATGAGGAAGACGAAGCACGGCCGGGTGCCGTCGAACCCGTTGACCTCGTCCGGGCTCCTGAGCACGACCTCGAACCCCTGCGCCTCGAGCTGCTTGCCCGTGAGACGCAGGATCTCGACGTCGTCGGACTCCCGGCCCGGCGAGTGGTCCACTTCGCGGAAGATGCCCCAGCAGCACGAGCCGTTCACGCGCGTCCTCCTGAAGGAGCCTATGATACTACCCGCCCCGCCAGGGCCAGCGCCTCGGCCAGCGCGACGTCGTCGGCCCGGTCCACGTCCACCACCGTCTCGATGACCTCGCCGTACACCGGCTCCCCCGCCCGCTGGAGCCACGCCAGGAACTCGCGCAGGCGCCCGAGCCCGGCCGGCGGCCCGAGCGTCCTCACGCGCTCGGGAACCAGGTACATCCCCGCCGTCACGAGGTCTCCGGTCTCGCCCCCCAGGCGCGTGACGCGCCCGGCGGCGTCCACGGCGACCCGCAGCGGGTTCTCGTCGGCGACGAGCGGCGTCACGGCAAGCACCGTCACCTCCGCCGGGCGCCGCAGCGCCGCCTCGACGAAGCGCACGAAGTCCGCCTCACGGCACCAGGCGTCCACCGTCGAGACGAGCATGCGGCCGCCCGGGTGACACGCGGTCACCTCGCCGAAGCTCTCGAGCGACGACCGCGTCGTCTTCACGATGAACTCGGCGTCGAGGCCGGGGAAGCGCGCGCGCGCCCACTCGAGGACCGCGCGTTCTTGCTCGTTCACGATGATCGCCAGCGGCGCGATGCCCGCGGCGCGGAAATTCCGGATCACCGACTCGATCAGCGGCACGCCCGCGATCGGGACCATCGGCTTCGGCATCGCGAAGCCCGCCCGCCGGAGGCGGCTGCCCTCGCCGGCGGCGATGATGCCGCCCTTGAGCTCGGCGCTCACAGGAGGATCGCCTCCAGCTCGCTCAGCGCGCGGATCTGACGGTCGCCGCGGCAGCAGGGGTCCGCCGCGGGCGCCGTGGCGCCGACGAGCCAGATGTGGCGCATCCCGACGGCGCGCGCCCCCGCCATGTCGCGCGGCAGCGAGTCGCCGATGAAGGTGGCCGCCGAGGCGTCCACCCCGAGGGCCTCGAGCGCGCGCCGGAAGATCCTCGGGTCCGGCTTCGCGCACCCGACCTCGGCCGAATCCACGAGGACACCGAAGAATGCACCGATCCCGGCATCGTCGCACACGCGGGCGAGGTTGCCGTAGAAGTTGGAGACGATCCCGAGCCGGTAGCGCCGCGCGAGCCGCGCCAGGAGCGGGGCGTTGCCGGCGAGCCGCTCGAGCGCCGCGTCCAGGAAGCGGCGGGCGACGCGCTCGGCGACCGCCCGGTCGCGGAGCTCG
>JBBTPF010000167.1:0-1854 GCA_038066295.1 Candidatus Methylomirabilota bacterium
ACGTGAGCGCATGGTGGAGCGCCTTCTCGTCCACGACGGGGCCGCGGCACGTGTTGATGAAGAACGCGCTCGGCTTCATCATCGCGAACTGCTCGCCGCTCATCATGCCGCGCGTCCGGTCGGTGAGCGGCAGGTGGAGGCTCACCACGTCGGAGGTGCGGAGCAGCTCCGGGAAGAGCGCGAAGCGGACGCCGAGGGCGTCCTCCTGATCCTCGCTGAGCCGCACGATGTCGTAGTACTGGACCTGCATGTCGAAGCCGAGCGCCCGGCGCGCCACCTTCTTGCCGATGTTGCCCAAACCCACGATGCCGAGCGTCTTGCCGTGAAGCTCGTAGAGGCGCGCCGTCGCGAAGTCCCCGACCCGCCACTTGCCGGCGACGACGTTGTTGTGGTGCCAGACGAGCTTCTTCGCGACCGCCAGCATCAGCATCAGCGTGTGCTCGGCGACCGGGATCGAGTTGGCGCCGCCGTTGTTGCAGACGGGCACCCGCGCCTTCCGCGCGGCCTCGACGTCCACCCGGTCGTAGCCGGCGCTGATGAGCTGGACCAGCTTGAGCCGCGGCGCGGCGCGGTAGAAGTCCGAGCCGAGGTTCGTGCGGGCGAAGCCCACGAGGAACTCGGCGTCCTCCACCGCGTCGAAGAACTCGGGCAGCGCCTGGTCCACGGCCTGGAGCTGGTACCCCGCCGGCAAGAGCGAGCGGGCCGTCTCCACCAGCGGCGCGGGAAGCTTGGGCGAGAGAACGATCTTGATTGCCACGGGCGCTCCTTTGGGGGAAGATTTCAAGCCGACATGAAAATCCTTTATACACCGAATCTGATCGTTCCGGCACTCGGGGACGGCGATCGCGCGCGGATCCTCGAGGCGGCGGGCCCGGGCGCGCGGCTCGTGGAGGCGAAGGAGCCCTGGGGGCAGCGGACCGAGATCGTGGACGCCGACATCCTCTTCGGGCGCGTCGCGCCCGACGTCTTCGCGCTCGCCCGGCGCGTCCATTACTACCACTCGATCGGCGCCGGCGTCGACGCAATCCTCTCGCCCGAGCTGGTCGAGAGCGACGTCGTCCTCGCGAGCGAGAAGGGCGAGGTCGGCATCCATCTGGCCGAGCATGCCTTCGCGCTGCTGCTCGGGCTCACGCGCGGCGTGCACACGGCGCTGCGCCGGCCCGACTACGAGCTGCGCGCGCCGATCCGCCGGGCGCAGCGCGAGCTCTACGAGCTGACGATGGGCATCGTCGGTTTCGGCGGCACCGGGCGCGCGATGGCCCGGCGCGCGCTGGGGTTCGGGATGCGCGTGCTCGCGGTGGACATCGAGGACGTGGCGCCGGAGCCCGGGGTCGAGGCCATCTGGAAGCCCGACCGGCTGCACGAGCTGCTCGCCGCCTCCGACGTCGTCGTCATCGGGCTGCCGCTCACGAAGGCGACGCACCACCTCTTCACGCGGGACCTCTTCCGGCGCATGCGCCGGGACGCGATCCTCATCAACGTCACGCGGGGCCCGATCGTCTTCGGCGAGGATCTTCTCGCGGCGCTCGAGGAGGGATCGATCGGGGGCGCCGGGCTCGACGTGACCGACCCCGAGCCGCTGCCGCCGGGCCACCCGCTCTGGACGCACCCGCGCGCGATCGTCACGCCGCACACCGCGGGCGGCTCGCCCCGCCGGGCCGGGCGCGTGATCTCCACCTTCTGCGAGAATCTCCGGCGGCTCCGCTCGGGCGAGCCGCTCCTGGCCCTCGTCGACAAGCGCAAGGGGTACTGAGATGACTATTCCTGAACGCCGCATGCGCGAGAGGAGCGGGTCCTGTCGCAGGGTGTGGCTCCCGCGGGGCGGGCTCCATCACCCGTCGACCGCACCCGCCG
>JBBTPF010000168.1:0-3114 GCA_038066295.1 Candidatus Methylomirabilota bacterium
GCTCGAACGCTGTTATCGCCATTTCGTCGACACAACCGGTACCGGAAATTTCGGGCTGCAACGGCTCTCGAACGGCGACTGGAACGATTCTGTGCTCTGGCACATCCCGGAGGACGATCGCGACGGAATCCAGGAACAATCCGTAAGCGTGCTCAACGCGGCGATGGCGACGTATACGCTCGACTTGTACGGCGAACTGCTCATGTTCATCGGCGATAACACCCTGGCGCGAGACGCGCGGCAGCACGCCGAGGCAACGATAGAGCTGTGTCGCGAGCAGGGTCTTCCCGTCTACCTGGCGCATGGCATCATCCTGCGGGGCTGGGCGCTGGTGGAGGAGGGATTGGCGACCGAAGGCATCGCGGAGATGCGCGAAGGTCTGCGCCTCTTCCGGAGCACCGGGACGAGATGGGTGGAGCCGTATTTCCTGGCGCTGCTCGCCGAGGCGTACTCCACCGCGGGCCAGCCACAGGAAGGCCTGCGGGTGATGGCCGAGGCCCTGGACCTTCTGGGCGAGACGCGGGAGTGTGCGTGGGAGGCGGAGCTTCACCGGATCGAGGGAGAACTGCTCCTCGAGTCCGGCTCCCCGCGTGCACGGCAGGACGCGGAAGAGCGCTTCCGGCGCGCCATCGATACCGCGCGGCAGCAGGAGGCCAGGTCGTGGGAGCTCCGGGCGGCGATGAGCCTGGGCCGGCTGTGGCAAGGGCAGGGCAAGCGGGACGCGGCCCGGCAACTGCTCACCCAGGTGTATGACTGGTTCACCGAAGGGTTTGACACGGTGGACGTGCGTGCGGCGAACACCATGCTCAGGGAGCTGGAGCCATGACTCGCGCTGCCATCGAATCAGGCAACCGCGCCTTCATCGCGGCGTTTCTTCGGGGAGATGCTCGAGCCGTGGCCGATCTGTACACCGAGGACGCAAAGGTCATCCCTCCAGGGGGCGAAGTCGCGACCGGTCGTTCGGCGATCGCCGCCTTCTGGCGGAGCGTCATGGATGCGGGAGTCGAGGATCTCACTCTCGACACGACCGAGGTGGAATCGGCGGGCGACCTGGCCTACGAGCTTGGAGCGGTCAGGGTCGTGGGAAAGAATGGCCGGGTCACGGCAGGTCGATACGTCGTGGTGTGGAGGCGGCAGAACGGCCACTGGAAGCTCCACCGAGACATCTGGAACTCGGCGCAGTGATGCGCATCGCCGACGTGACCTACCCATGCGCATCCTGACGACGCTGCCCCAGGACGATCTGAACGACGTGCCGGCCGCCGCCCGCGGGGCCGAGGCCGCCGGCTACGACGGCCTCGTCACCATGGAGAACCGCAACGAGCCCTTCCTGGCGCTAGGCGTCGCCGCGGTCCACACGACGCGCATCGGGCTCTGCACGGGCATCGCGATCGCGTTCTCGCGGAGCCCCATGGCCGTGGCGAACGCGAGCTGGGACCTCCAGGTGGCCTCGCGCGGCCGCTTCGTCCTGGGCCTCGGCCCGCAGGTGCGCGCCCACAACGAGAAACGGTTCAGCGTGCCGTGGAGCGCGCCGGCGCCGCGGATGCGCGAGTACGTGGAGGCGCTCCGCGCCATCTGGCGCTGCTGGGAGAAGGGCGAGAAGCTCGCCTACCGCGGGCAGCACTACACGTTCACGCTCATGACCCCGAACTTCACCCCGACGTCCACCGGCCAGCCCATGGTGCCGGTCACGCTCGCCGCCGTCGGCCCGGCCATGCTGCGGGTCGCCGGCGAGGTGGGGGACGGCGTGCGCCTGCACGGCTTCTGCACGCGGCGCTACCTCGACGAGGTGGTGATGCGCGAGCTGCGCGTGGGCCTCGGGCGGAGCGGCCGGGCGCGCGAGCACTTCGAGGTCTCGGGCGGCGGCTTCCTCGCGACCGGGCCCGACGAGGAGTCCGTCGCGAAGATGATCGAGTGGGTGCGCTACCGCGTCGCGTTCTACGGCTCGACGCCGGCCTACTGGCCCGTGCTGGAGGCCCACGGCCTCCAGGAGCTTGGCCGGAAGCTCAACACGATGTCCAAGGCGGGGCAGTGGGACCGGATGGCCGCCGAGATCTCCGACGACGTCGTCCGCCTCTTCGCCGCGGTGGGCACGCATCGAGAGCTGGCGCGCGCGGTCGCGGAGCGCTTCGGCGGCGTCGTGGACACGGTGGCGCTCTCGGGCGGCTACGGCACGCGGCAGGACATCCCGCCGGAGCTCGTCCAGGAGATCCATCGCATCCCGAGCGTCTTCGCCGGGTACCGGACGGCGTGGTAGCGGCGCGGCGGCGCAGCGCGGCGCAGCGCTGCGCCCGAAGTGCTATCATCCCGCCCCATGACTGATAAATCGATCCGCGTGGGGTTCGTGGGCGCCGGCAACAACACCCGGCGGCGGCACATCCCGGGGTTCCGGGCGCTGCCCGGTGTCGAGCTGGTCGCCGTCGCCAACCGCACCAAAGAATCGGGCGAGCGCGTCGCGCGCGAGTTCTCCATCGCGCGGGTCTACGCGGACTGGCGGGAGCTGGTGCGCGCGGCCGACGTCGACGCGGTCTGCATCGGCACGTGGCCGTACATGCACCGCGAGATCACCGAGGCAGCGCTCGAGCACGGCAAGCACGTCCTCTGCGAGGCGCGCATGGCCATGGACGCCACCGAGGGGCGGCGCATGCTGGAGGCCGCGCGGCGGGCGCCGCAGCTCATCGCCCAGCTCGTGCCCTCGCCGATGACGCTCGAGGTGGACGCGACCCTCCAGGCGCTCCTGGCCGAGGGCTACATGGGCGAGGTGCTCGCGGTCGAGCTGCAGGCGACCCAGCAGCCCCGGTTCGTGGATCCCGATGAGCCGCTGCACTGGCGCCAGGACGCCGCGCTCAGCGGGCTCAACATCCTCAACATGGGGATCTGGTACGAGGCGATGATGCGCTGGGTCGGCCCCGCCCGCCGGGTGATGGCGATGACGAAGATCGCGGTCCCGCGGCGCCGCGACGCCGCTGGCGCCTGGCACGACGTGAAGGTGCCCGATCACGTGGACATCCTCGCGACGCTCCAGAGCGGCGCCGTCGCCCACCTCCGCATCAGCGCGGTCACGGCGCTGGCGCCGCCGAGCGAGGTGTGGATCTTCGGGACCGACGGCACGCT
>JBBTPF010000169.1:0-5063 GCA_038066295.1 Candidatus Methylomirabilota bacterium
CCGCCGGCTCCGGCTCCGCGGCAGCGCCGTCACACGCGACGATCGTTCGTGAATAATGCAGGCTAGGCGAGCGCGGCGAGCGCGCCGGGACGGTCCGCGGCGCTGAGGCGCGCGAGGACCTGATCGGCGAGCGACTCCGCGCGGGGCTCGCCGTCGGGTCCCTGGAGGACGAGGGCCCGGTAGCGCGCCGCGAGGGTCCGCGACGCTTCGAGCCCCGCGCCCGCCGGCGCCTCCAGCTCTCCCGCGCGCATCACGCTCGCCAGCAACCGGTCGAGGTGCGCGGCCATGCGGCGGCGCGTGTCGCCGTATCCCTTGACCAGCTGCGCCGCGCGCGCGACCTCCAGCGCGAGCTCCCGATCCCGCGCGGCGCACCACCCGACCGCCGCGAGCCACCGCTCGATCCGCGCGTGCTCCTCGCGCGCGCGATACGAGACCGGGCGGAGCGGGCGGAGGAGCGTGAGGAGCCAGACGCGGAGGTAGCCCAGGACGGTCGTCGTCTTCACGTGCTGGGCGATCGTGGGGCGACCGCGCGGCCAGCGCCGCTCGGCCCAGCGCGCGAACGGCGCCACCAGGCGCTGCGGCAGGACGCCCCAGATCTCGTCGAGGTCGGGCTTCAGGAAGTCGGTGACGACGATCTCGCCCTCCCCGGCGCCCTGCTCCCGGCGGATCCGCTCGAACCGGCTCCAGCGCGTCTTGTACTGGGCGACACGGACCGCGTCCTCGTAGGTCATCCACACGGCGAGGCCGCGCGCGACGACGCGCGCCAGCTCCGGGTCGCCATCCGCGAGGGGTCGCAGCCGATCCAGATACCGCTCGGCGTACGCGCGGTTCTGGTAGTCCACGAGCCGCGCGACCGCCGGCCGGAGCGTGGCCCTCAGCTCGTCCGGGAACCCCGCGATCCTCCGCTCGATTTCCGGGTCCGCCTCCGGGGAGGCAGCGGCGGAGGCGGCGGGGTTCCCCGGCGAGTGTCGTTGCGAAGCCGGGAGCCCCGCCCCCGCCGCCGCAGCGTCCCTCAGGCCAGCGCAGACGGCGAGTCCCGCGTCGAAGCCGCGGAGGTTCGCATCCACCTGGACGCCCTTGGCCCGGATCGCCTCCCGGTACGCCTCGACGCGGATCGGCAGCGCGCCGGATCCGGCGAGCGCGCCGAGCAAGGCCGCGTTGGCTTCGGTCCCGTGCTCGCGCGCGAGGGCGAGCGCGTCGAACGCGTAGAGCGCGCGCGAGAACGCGCGCGCGGCGCGGTGCAGGTCGTCGATCGGGTAGATGCCGCCCCCTGTCGCGATCTTCTCGTGGATCGAGTAGAGCCGGTGCGTGCTCGCGACGATCGTCGTGCGCGCCGGCGAGGGAAAGCCCAGCTCGATCATGCGGCCGACCTCGAGGAGCTCGGCCGCCAGGAGCACGTCGAGCGCGCCCGGCACCGGGTAGAGCGAGAAGACGGGCGGGTCGGCGTCGCCGCTCTCGCGGTCGGTGGAGAGCTCGACGTAGTACGTCGTCGAGCCGGTCCGCTGGGCGACGCCCGGGATCGAGGTGCCGTGGACCGGATAGCCGTCGGCGAGCGCGGCGTCCACGATCCACTCGAGGAGGACGCCGCCCCCCTGTCCGCCGACCGCGGGGATCAGGACGGAGAGGAGCCGCGCGTCGCTCACACCGTGACGGCCGCGAGCCGCCGGATGACGGCCGCGCGGAGGCGACTCACCAGCCGGGTCCACCGGGTCGGGTTCGTGATCACCTTGACTTCGTAGAACGAGGGGCACAGGACGGCGGCGTGCGCGACCTCACCGCACACGCCGCACCCGACGCACGTGTCGTCCACGTGGGCGATCGGGTCGTCGCGCAGCGGGTCGGGGTTTTCCCGGAGCGTGAGCGACGGGCACCCGTTCAGGCGCATGCACGAGTGGTCGCCGGTGCACACGTCCGGATCCACGCCGAAGCGCGGCTGGACGACCTGCTCCCCCGCCGCCGCGCGCGCGCGGAGCCGCGGCTTCTCGCGCCGCTGGCGCTCGAGCATGCACTCGTTCCTGGCGATGATGACCTTGAGCCCGGGCACCCGCGTCGTCAGCGCCTCGCGCAGGGTCGCCATGACCTCGGCGATGCGGTAGCCGTCCACCGTGCGGATCCACGTGACGCCGAGGCCCCGGAGCGCGTCGGGGATCGTCATCCGCAGGGGCTCGCGCCGTGCGTTGGTTCCCGTAGACGGCAGATGATGCTGGCCCGTCGCCGCGGCGTAGAAGTTGTCGAGGATCACCAGGACCGAGTCCTGCTTGTTGTACATGGCGTTCGCGATCCCGCTCGTCAGCCCGTTGTGCCAGAAGCCGCCGTCGCCCATGAAGGACACGACGCGCTTGCCGAAGAGCGGCGCGACCGCGCTCGAGGAGGCGAGCCCCATGCCGTAGCCGAGGACGGAGTTGCCGACGTTGAACGGCGCCTGGGTCGAGAAGGTGGAGCAGCCGATGTCGGCGGAGACGTGCGTGTCGCCGATCTCGGGCTCGCGCTGGCGCAGGATCTTCATCGCGCTGAACACCGGCCGCTCGGGGCAGCCCGTGCAGAAGGACGGCGGCCGCTTGGCGACCGCCTGCGGCAGCACGGCGCGGACCTTCTCCTGGTGGACCGTCAGCGCCCGGTAGCGGTTCTCGATCGCGGCCGTGGACGCCGACTTCAGGCCCGCCGATGTGAGGAACCGGCGGAGCCCGCCGATGACGAGCGCCGGGACGTACTCGCCGTGCGGCGAGAGGACGTCCTTGCCGGAGATCTCGACGTCGAGCTTCGCCTCGTGGGCGAACGCCTTGAGCTCGCGCTCGATGTAGTTCGGCATCCCCTCCTCCACCACGAGGACGCGGCGCTTGCCGCGCAGGAAGCCGATCAGCTCCTCCGGCACGAGCGGGTGGATCGCGTTCAGGATCAGCAGGGGCACGGCCGTGCGCCCGCGGGTGTCGGCGAGGCCGAGGGCGTGCAGGCCGCGGAGCACCGTGTTCCAGAGGCCGCCCTGCATGACGATGCCCAGGTGGTCCTCGGAGCCGCGGACGTGCTCGTTCAGGCCGTGGTCGACGATGTAGCGGCGCGCGGCCGGCAGCCGCTTCTCGAACTTCTGCGCCTCCATCTGGTAGGTGAAGGGCGGGAGGTTGATCCGCTCGAGGCTGAAGGAGGGCGCGCCGAGCGGGGAGCGCATGCTGATCGCCGGCCGCACGTTGTCCCGGCAACCGAGCGTGCCGCGCATGTGGCAGGCGCGGATCCGGATCGAGAAGAAGACGGGCTCGTTGCACGCCTCCGAGAGGCCGAAGCCCTCCTCGACGAAGCGCGCGAAGCTGTCGAGGCTGTTGCGCGGATCGAGGAGCGGGATCGACGACTTGAGGGCCGCCGAGTGGGTGCGCTCCTGGAGGATCGAGGCGCCCTCACCGTAGTCCTCGCCGATCACGACGACGGCCCCGCCGATGACGCCCGCGGAGGCGACGTGCGACAGCGCGTCGGAGGCGACGTTGGTGCCGACGACCGACTTCCACGTCACGGCGCCGCGCATCGGGTAGTTGATCGAGGCGCCGAGGAGCGCCGCCGCCGCGGCCTCGCTCTCGGACTGCTCGAAGTAGACGCCGAGGGGCTTGAGGACGGGCTCGTTCGCGTCGGCGAGCACGTCGATCAGGTACGAGACGGGAGCGCCCGGGTAGCCCCCGACGTAGCTCACGCCCGACTGGAGCAGCGCCTTCGTGATCGCGAGGATCCCCTCGCCGCGCAGGATCTCGCCCTTGCCGTACGCGAGCTGCTTGACGTCTTCGACGAAGGACAGCTCCCCCATGAGTAGGGCAAGTGTACTACGTCCGTGGGTGTTGTGATCTGCGCGCGCTGCAGTCGGACGCCGGCGCACGACCCCGCGGGCGGACGGCGCCGCTGCTGGTGATCGAGGTGTTCGAGGAGTCGGCGTATCCGATTTGCGGCATTGACCGAACGCCGAATCGCGCGACGCTGGAAGTGTGGATGTCCCGTCGTACGTACCCATCGACGCCGAGTTGCTGAGGCAGCTGTATGTTGCTGAGGGGCTTACGAGCTCTGAAATCGCGCGCCGGATTGGCTGCGCAGGGAACACGATCCTACGCCGACTCCGACGGCTCGAGATTCCCGTTCGACGGCGAGGGCCATTGCATCAGGCCCAGACCCTCAACGACGACATCAGCTGGTCGCCGAACCTCGCCTACGCAGTCGGTCTCATCGCAACCGACGGAAATCTCTCCGGCGACGGTCGACATCTCTCGCTCACGTCCAAGGATCGTGACTTGCTCGAGACGTTCCGCGCGTGCTTGGACATCAGCGCTGCGATCACGCCCCATGTCAGTGGACACGGCAGCGTCGGGCTTCGCGTTCAATGGGGCGATCGTCGTTTTTATGGCTGGCTCGTCGGCATCGGCCTCACACCGGCGAAGAGCCTCACGCTCCGGCCCCTCGCGATACCGGACGCCGTGTTTGCAGACTTCGTGCGAGGCTGCATCGACGGTGACGGGTCGGTGACCGTGTACGTGGACACGTATAACACGGACAGGAGCGAGCGGTACGTGTACGAGCGGCTTTACGTAAGCCTCGTCTCGGCGAGCCACGTGTTTCTTGACTGGATGCAGGCGACAATCTACCGGATCTTTTCACTGAAAGGCTCCATCACCGTGAGGCGGACAGAAGGTAGATCGCCGATCTGGAAGCTATGCTACGCAAAGAGCGAGTCGATCGAACTCCTGCGTCGGATCTACTATTCCCCGACCGTTCCCTGTCTCACGCGGAAACGCGCGACAGCGGAACCGTTCCTCCGGCCGCTGGGGTACGCTCCTGCGCGGCGTGTGGGAAGGCCGAGGGCAGGATGGGTGTACAATCAGCAGGCGCCGGACCCGACGTAAACGTGTGCCGGAGTGGAGAAATGCATACTCGCGGCGCTCAAAACGCCGTGCCCGCAAGGGCGTGCGGGTTCGAATCCCGCCTCCGGCACCATTCCTTGACAACACTTCGCGCGCCCCTGTACCGTGATTCCTCGCGTGGGGCTGTAGCTCAGTTGGGAGAGCACAAGGCTGGCAGTCTTGGGGTCAGGGGTTCGA
>JBBTPF010000170.1:0-10784 GCA_038066295.1 Candidatus Methylomirabilota bacterium
GATCAGCTAGCCGGGGAGGTCGAACGCCCGAACGAGGTCGACACCGAGCTGGCCGGTCGCCCCGACGAGGACGTAGCGGGGCCGGCTCACCGCGGCTTCGGGAAGACCAGGGCGACGAGGTGGTCGAGGTGACGGAAATCGAACGGCTTCGGCACGTACGCGAAGACCCCGGCCGCCTGCGCCTCGGCGGCGGCCCGGCTGTCCTGATTCGCGGTGACCATGATCACGGGCAGGCGCGGCTCGATGGCGCGGATCTGCTTGAGGAGCGTGAGTCCGTCCATCCCCGGCATGGTCATGTCGAGCAGGACGAGGTCGGGCCGCGCGCGGAGCACCGCCAGGTACGCGTCGGCGCCGTTGGACGCCGCCTCGATCTCGTAGGCGTGGTCGTGCCGGAAGCTCTTGAAGAACTCCCGCAGCAGGTCGATGACGGGCGGCTCGTCATCGACGATCAGGATCCGCTTCGACCCATGGGCCACGGGACAAGTATAGTGCGCGCTAGAGCTTCGGCGCGATCTCGGACGCGAACCGCTCGAGGTGCTCGAGCTCGTCGAACACCGGGTTCAGCATGAGGAAGCCCGCGCCGCCCGCGACGATCTCGCCGAGGCGGTCCACGCACTCCGCGGGCTCGCCCCACACCGCCACCTCCGCGGCGAGCTCCGGCCGGCCGTAGAAGGCGCCGAACCACTCCCCGAGCCTGCGCCCCGCCCGCCCGCGGTCCTGGTCCACCGCGATGTAGACGCGCTTGCCGACGGGGAACGCCGCGGGATCGCGCCCGGCGTCGCGGAGGAGCCCGCGGAGCAGCTTCACCTCGTCGAGGAACACCCTGGTCGAGATGGACCCGGCGCCGATGAAGCCGTCACCCAGCTCCACCGTGCGCTTGAGCGCGTTCGGGTGGTGCGCGCCGAACCAGAGGGGCGGGTGCGGCGTCTGCACGGGCTTCGGCTGCATGGACGCGTTCTGGAGCTTCCAGAAGGCGCCCTCGAACGTCACCCGGTCCTCGGTCCAGAGGCGCTTGATGAGGCGCACGCCCTCGGCGAAGCGCTCGGCCCGCCGCTCCGCGGTAATCCCGAAGGCGGGGTAGATGCGCGGGTTGCCGCCGAGGCCGACCCCGACGGTGAGGCGCCCGCCGCTCAGGTGATCGAGCGTGGCGAGGCTCTTCGCGAGATGGACCGGGCTCCGCAGCGCCGTCAGGAGCACCGCCGAGCCGAGCCGCATGCGCTCGGTCAGCGCAGAGGCGTACGTGAGGAGCTCGAGCGGCTCGAGCGACGGGATGGAGCCCAGGATCTGCTCGACCACCCACGCGCTGTCGAAGCCGAGGGCTTCGGCGCGCGCGAGGAACTCGCGGATCGCGCCGACCCGGATCGGCCCCTGGAGCGCGGTCTGGGGAATCGCGACGCCGACCTTCAGCCGGCCGTTCACGCCGCGAATCCTACCACACGGAGGCGGTGGTATAGTTGAGCGCGTTCGTCAGGCACCGCCCCGTCCCTCACAACATCCAGGGAGATTCGCCATGAGCGCACTGAAAGACGCGATCGCCGCGGCGGTGGACCGTCTCGGCGACGACCTCGAGAAGCTCTCTCAGCAGATCCATCAGCACCCCGAGCTCGGCTACCAGGAGGTGAAGGCGGCCGCGTGGCTCGCCGACTTCCTCGACACGCAGGGCTTCAAGGTGGAGCGCGCCGTCGCGGGCGTCGAGACGGCGTTCCGCGCGACGCTCGAGACCGGCGAGGGGCCGACGATCGCCATCCTCTGCGAGTACGACGCGCTGCCGCAGATCGGCCACGCGTGCGGCCACAACGTCATCGCGACCGCGGGCGTGGGCGCGGGCGCCGGGCTCGCGGCCGTGCGCGACCGGCTCCCGAAGGGGCGCCTCCAGGTCATCGGCACGCCCGCCGAGGAGGGCGGCGGCGGCAAGGTCAAGCTCATCAAGGGCGGCGTCTTCCGGGACGTGGACGCCGCCATGATGGTCCACGGCTTCGACCGGTGGGTGGGGCACTCGGATCTCCTCGGCATCGTGCGCGTCGGCTTCGAGTTCGCCGGCAAGGCGGCGCACGCCTCGGCCGACCCGTGGGAGGGCGTGAACGCGCTGGACGCCGCGGTCCAGACCTACAACAACGTGGCGATGCTGCGGCAGCAGGTGCGCCCGGACGCCCGCCTCCACGGCATCATCACCCACGGCGGCGCCGCGCCGAACATCATCCCGGAGTTCGCGGCGGCCACGTTCTACGTGCGTTCCCTCAACATCCCCTACATGTGGGAGCTCCAGAAGCGCGTGATCGCCTGCGCCGAGGGCGCGGCGAAATCCACCGGGTGCACGCTCAAGGTCGTCGAGCAGAGCGACACCGCCTACGAGCCGATGAAGCGGAACGCCACCCTGCTCGACACCTTCCGCGCGAACCTCAAGACGTTCGGCGTAACGGAGTCGCCCGAGATCCGAGACCGGCTCGGCTCCTCGGACATCGGCAACGTGAGCCAGGTGATCCCCGCGATCCAGCCGATGGTCAAGATCGCCCCGGACGGGACGCCCATCCACTCGCGCGCCTTCGAGGCGGCGGCGAAGAGCGCGCTCGCGCGCGAGGGCATGCTCATCTCGGCCAAGACGATGGCGATGACGGCGCTCGACCTCCTCGCCGACCCGGCGCTCGTGAAGCGGGCGCAGGCCGAGTTCAAGGAAAAGAAATGACGGACGGCGGCACGACGGTGGACACGCTGAAGCCCAAGGTCGCGGCGGCCGTGGACCGCCTCGCCGACGAGCTCGAGGCGCTTTCCCACAAGATCCACGACAACCCCGAGCTCTGCTTCAAGGAGGAAAGGGCGCACGCCTGGCTCACCGAGTTCCTCGAGAAGCACGGGGCGAGAGTCGAACGCGGCGTCGGCGGGCTCCCGACGGCCTTCCGCGCGACGGTCGAGGGCGCCGGCCCCGGCCCGACGATCGCCATCATGGCCGAGTACGACGCGCTCCCCGGAATCGGGCATGCGTGCGGCCACAACGTCATCGCGACCGCGGGGACGGGCGCGGGCGCGGCGCTCGCCGTGGCCCTCGGCCCGCTCCCGTTCGCAGGCCGCGTCCAGGTCGTCGGCACGCCCGCGGAGGAAGGCGGCGCCGGCAAGGTGCGCCTGATGGAAGCCGGCGTCTTCAAGGGCGTGGACGCGGCGATGATGATCCACGGGCGCTGCGGCACGCAGGTGTGGCGGCCGACGCTCGGCATCGTCAAGGTGAAGGCGGAGTTCCACGGCAAGGCGACGCACGCCTCGTCCTGGCCGTGGCGCGGCGTGAACGCGCTCAACGCCGTCATCCAGCTCTTCGTGGGGCTCGACCAGCTGCGCCAGCAGCTCCGCCCCGACGCGCGCGTCCACGGCATCATCGTCAAGGGCGGCGACCAGCCGAACATCATCCCGGAGTACACGCGCGCCGACTTCTACCTGCGCGCGCTCTCCAAGGACTACTGCCAGGAGCTGCTCCGGCGGTTCACGGGCTGCGCCGAGGGCGCCGCGGCGGCGACCGGTTGCCGCGTGGACGTGACCGCGGAGCCCACGATTCACGACCCGATGAAGCCCAACACGACGATGGCCGCGGTGTTCGAGAAGAACCTCGCGTTCATCGACTTCCCCGTGGACCCGGACGACGGCGAGGCGGGCTACGGCTCGACCGACTGCGGCAACGTGAGCCAGGCGCTGCCGACGATCCACCCCTACATCCGCATCTCCCCCGACGGCGTGCCGGGCCACTCGCGCGAGTTCGCCGAGTGGGCGCGCTCGCCGATGGCCCGCGCGGGCCTGGTCGCGGGCGCGAAGGCGCTCGCGCTGACGGCGCTCGACCTGCTCGCCTCCCCGGAGAAGCTCGCGGCGGCGAAGGAGGAGTTCGCGCGATGACGCGGCTGCTTGCGTCGATCGCTGAAGGTCAGCGGGCTCAAGGCCGGCGACCACGGCTTCAACCAGCGCCGCCGGCCTCTTCGTCGAGCTTCTCTGATTTGACGTGAATCAGAAGCGCGTGATATCCACGTAAGCGTATGGGCGAGGTGCGTGCACACATCGTTGTAATCAATCCTCGGACTGGCGCGAGGTCCGAGGAGTTCACGGCTCTTGCGGACACGGGCGCAACTCTTACCGTGATCCCAGAGACTATGCTCGAGGAGCCTGGTATCCGGCGAGTTCGCCAGATTTCCCTCGTGCTCGCAGACGGGCGCCGCGTCCGCCGGGATGTCGGGGAAGCTCAGGTGGCGGTGAACGGAGAGTCTGTCCCCTGTCGCGTCATCTTTGGCGAACCCGGAGACGCGAATCTACTCGGACTCACTGTTCTTGAGCAGCTTGGGTTGGCCGTGGATCCCGTTCAGCGCCGCCTGATCCCCACCGATTTTCTTCTGTACTAATCCTGAATCCGGCGCCCATCAGGCGCCCCTGCAGCACGAAGTGGAGGCCGTAGAAGAAGAGCGTGCCCGTGAGGCCGAGCACGCCCCCTCACTCGCCGGGGCGGGCGTAGGTGACGCTGTGGTGCGCGAGGAGCCTCCCCTCGCCGGTCACGCACTCGGCGACGCCGTAGACGAGGCGCCGGCCGAGCTTGAGGACGCGCGCCGCGCAGCGGAAGGGTTCTGTCTTGGCGACGCCGAGAAAGGACGTGCTCATCTGGGCCGTCACCGACCGGTCCGTTTTCCCGAGCCGGGTCATGATCGCGAACCACATCGCGACGTCCGCCGCGGCCATGAACACCTGCCCGCTCACGATGCCGCCCGGGCGCTCGAACGTCTTCCGGAACGGGACGTCGAGCACGCATTCCCCCTCGCCGATCGAAGCGAGGTGGAAGCCGTACGCGCGGGTGAACGGCACGCGGGCGAGGATGGCCCGGAGCTCGGCCTCGCTGACGGCGAGCGCCATCGCCCTCACGCCCCCATCGCCGCGAGGACCTTCCGCGCCTGGTTCAGGTGGTCCACGACGTGGAGGCGCCAGACGATGGCGTAGGCCTTCCAGTCCAGCTCCTCCACCCAGTGGAGCGGCGCCGTTTGGCCCTCGGCGTCCTTCACGTTGACGACCATGACGAGCGGCGCCCGCGCGTCAGTCGAGAAGTCCGGCAGCGCGGCGTCGAGGGTCCTGAGGATCTCGCCGTGCACTCGCCGGAGCTCGTCCAGGAGCCACGGCCACGGCCGCAGGAGCGGCGCCTTCGACTGGAGCCCCGCCGGGATCGGCTCGCCGGGCGGGCGCCGGCCGGCGAGCAGACACCGGAGCTCGTCGAGCCCCGGCCGGTGGGTCTCGACGAGGTGGTCCACGATCTCGTGGATCGTCCACTCCCCCGGGATGGACGCCCGCGCCGCCTGCCCGGGGGAGAGCGGCGCCAGGAACGCGTCGAGCGCCCCGAACGCCTCCGCGATCCGCTCGCGGATCACGGGGAGCGGCGGGAGCGTTCCCTTCGTTTTCAAATACGCGCGGGCTCTCTCACGCGTCTCTGCGCTCGCGTCCTGCTTCATCGCGTCTCCCCGGCGAGGTCGCGCACGAGGCCGTCCTCGCAGCGCTACGCGCCCGCGCGGCGGCGCTCGGCCGCGCGTTCGGCCTCGAGGCGCTCGAGCTCGACCACCGAGTGGTCGGCGAAGGTCATGGCGGCGGCGATCGCGCGATGACCGGCGCGCTTGGCGATGAGGCGGTGCATCGCCTGGCAGATACGGCGGTAGGACGGGTGGCCCTGCGGCGTGGTGCGCAGCTCGATCACGTGCATCGCCTCGCGGGCGTTCATGTCCATGTAGAACCGGACGCGGTACGCCATCGAGACGGCGTAGGAGGCGACGTCCGGCAGCCCCGCGGCGACGATCGCGTCGTGGAGCCCGGCCGACTCGGCAAGCACGCGCGTGAAGTCCCCCTCCGCGCCCGCCTCGGAGATCGCCTCGGGCATGACCCAGCCGTGCCGGGGCGAGAGGCGCTGCCACTCGAGCGTGAGCAGCCGGTGGCGCTGGAGGTCGCGGAACGCGCCGTAATCGCCGAGGATGTCGAACCGGTACGACGTCCGCTCGAAGGCGCGCCCCGGCTTGTGGCGACGGCTCTTCCGCTTGCCGACGTACGCCGCGAGCACGGCGCTTCGCTCCTCGTGGGTCATCGTGCGCGCGCGGGCGAGGAGCGCGTCGTCGGGGAGGGCCGAGACCGCGTAGAGCGCCGCCGCCACGACCTTCGCCTCGCCGTCGGGGTCGAAGTCCGTCAGCGTGACCTCCTCGCGGCTCTCGACCGCGGCGCCGCCCAGGAGCCGGGCCGCGACCTCCTGCACCGCCCCGCGCGTCTCGGCGAGGTAGTCCGACCACGCGCCCCCGCGCTCGGGCAGGTCCACCCGCCTGAGGAACGCCGGGATCACCCGGCGCAGCTCTGCGAGCATCATCGCCGCGTACGCGCGCGCCTCGGCGAGCGGATGGGCGCGCATCCGGAGGAGGAGCTGCTCGTAGGCCTGGCCCGTGGCGTAGATACCGACGTTCGAGATCGTCGCCGCCGGCAGCATGCCGCGCAGCGTGTCCAGCGCCTTCGCGCGGATCGTCATCCGGTAGACGGTCTCGGACTCCGCGGGATCGCGCGGGTACTTCGCCTCGTAGAAGGCGCGCATGCGCGGGAGCCACTGGCGATAGGCGTCGAAGCCGCGGTCGAGCGTCGCGACGTAGCGCTCGCGGAGCGGGCCCCGGAGCTCGTCGGGCACGTGGTAGCGGTAGCGCCCGCCGGGCCGGTCGTCGTACGGGACGTAGCGCGTGGACTGCTCGAGGTAGGCCATGAGGCGGCCCCACTCGAGGATCTTCGTGAGAATGTTCGACGCGCCCTCGCACGCGAGATGCACGCCGCCGAGTTGAGCCACGGAGTCGTCGCCGTACTCGACGAACACGCGCTCGTAGAGCTGCTCGGCCCGCTGGGTCGCGGCGGCGTCAAGCCCGCGCGCACCGGCTCCTGATGCCGCCTCCAGCCCGCCGGCGGTCAGGAACTCGTCGAGGAACAGGCGGCGGAGCGACTTCGGGGAGCGCGAGTAGCGCGCGAAGAGCGCGCCCTTGACGACCTCGGGCAGGTTGACGAGCGCGAAGACCGGACCGTCGAGGTTGGTGAAGTACGGCGCGAGCGCGGCGCGCTCGGCGGGCGTGAACTCGCCGGTCATCTCCCGGGCATCTTAGCACCCGACGGCGGCGCCCCGGGATGCGACTCCCGGGCGCGCCGCCGCCGGCTGGCAGGCGCCGCCGCTCAGGCGATGGCGATCGGGTTGCCCGGCGAGCCCGTCGCGCCCTTGAGGCGCAGCGGGGCGAACACGTAGGCGAACTCGTACGCGCGGGCGGCGGACAGCTCCTCCATCTCGAGGTTCTCGTGAATGTGGATCCCGTTCATCGTGATGAGCCACTGGTGGCACTCGAACGGCCGGTCCTTGTCCTCGCCCGGCACCGCCTCCCCCGACCAGTGGTCGTGGGCGACCAGGCAGACCTTCTTCTCGATGAGCCACTTCGCGACGGTGACGCCGATCCCGGGCGTGCCCGAGTTGAACTTGACGTTATCCTTCATCCAGAGCTTGCCCCAGCCGGTCCGCACGAGCACGACGTCGCCCTCGCCCGGCTCGCGGACGCCCTGCCGCTGGAGACACGCCTGCACGTCGGCCGGCGTGACGACGTAGCCCGCCTGGAGCATGTCGCCGCCCTTGAGCGCGAGCACGTCGAGCAGGACGCCGCGCGTGAAGAAGGGCCGCACGTTGTGGACGCCGAGCTTCTGGAGCCCGTAAGCGCCGCCGACCTCCGACTGCTTGAAGCCGTTGTAGTAGACGACCTCGTTGCCGACGATCGTCCCGATGTGGCCGAGGCCGTCGAACTGCGTTCCGACCTGGCCGATCTCGCCGCTGAACATCTCGTCGTTGTACATGAGCTTGGCCGTCCCGAAGGGCCCGCCCGTCGGGCCGCCCGGGATCGTGATGGAGATATGCCGGCTGCCGAAGAGCGGGATCCCGTGCTCGTAGATCCGCCCGAGCTGGAAGATCCGGCCGGTCTTGATGAGCCGCGTCGCGTCGAGGACCTTCCCCGGCGTGACGCGCTGGGAGGCGCCGACTTCGTCCGTCGGGCCGAACGGCGACGGCCACCAGTTCTTGCCGAAGGGATTCGCGGCCTGCGCGTGAGCCTGCTGGTGCGACAGCGCCAGCGCGCCGCCGGCCGCCATCCCCGCGGCGACGCCGGCGACGACGCCGGACTGCAGGAAGCCGCGCCGCGAGACGCCGCCCGGCGGCTCCGGCGCGGCCTGGACGTCGTGACCGGGACTCTCGGCCTGTGGCTCGCGCTTCTCGAACGCCTCGTCGAACCATCCTGGTTGCATGCGACTCCCTCCTGTGGGTCCCTCCGGTTAGCTCTTCCGCATGTACGCCGGCACGTCCGTCGTCAGGAAATCCTCGCGCGGCGGCGAGAAGACGTCGACCACTTCCGCGTCCTCCGGGAACCACGCCTCGTGCTCGACGCCGCCCGGGATCACGGCGAGGTCGCCGGGCCCGCACGTCCGCGTCTCGTCGCCGAGGCGGAACTCCATCTTCCCCGAGAGGATCCAGAAGATCTGCTCGTGCGGGTGCGCGTGCGCCGCCGCGCGGGCGCCCGCCTTCATGGACCAGAACACGACCATCTCCTTCTCGCCGGCGAGCACCCGCCGCGAGATCTTGTCGGTGACCTTCTCCTCCGGGAGGTTCTTGAGCGCGACGTAGCCTCGCATGGTCGGCATCGGGACGCCTCCTTCGGTATGGTGGCCAACCGTAATCGCGGGTCCCCCCGCTGTCAAGTGACCCGCCGCCCGCGCCCGTGCTAGGCTCGGGCGCCATGCCGGACCCGATCCCGTCACCCCTGCCCACGACCGTGATCGGCTCGTACTCGCTGCCCAGGTGGCTCGAGGCGGCGCGCGAGCTGCAGACGCAGGGCCGCCTCAGCCCCGCCGAGCTCGACGAGGCGCACGACAACGCCGTGAAGTCGTGCCTCAAGGACCAGGAGCAGGCGGGCGTGGACGTCGTCACCGACGGCGAGCTGCGGCGCGAGACGATGATTTACTTCTTCAACCGCCACATCAGGGGGTTCCGCCTCCACGGACCGCTCAAGCCCATCGGCACGCTCGACCCGTCCATCCGGATGCCCGATCCGGTCGTCGAGACGAAGGTGGCGCGCGGCGAGATGCCGCTGGTCCCGCACTGGCGGTTCGCCCAGGCGCACTCGACGAAGCCCGTGAAGGTGTGCGTCACCGGGCCCCACATGCTCGCCAAGCGCGCCTGGAACGAGGCGTACGCGAACGACCGCGACCTCGTGTTCGACCTCGCCGCGATCCTCAACGCGGAGCTGCGCGACCTCGCGCGCGCGGGCTGCCGCTTCATCCAGGTGGACGAGCCGGTGTGGGTCGGCTACCCCGACGAGGTGAAGGCGTGGGCCGTGGAGGCGTTCAACCGCACGGTGGACGGCGTGGACGCCAAGATCACGCTGCACGTCTGCTACGGCAACTACCAGCGAAGGCGCCTCTTCCCCGGCACCTACCGCGAGCTCTTCCCCGCCGTGCTCGGCGCCAACACCTCCCAGCTCGTGCTCGAGTTCGCCGTGGACGACCTCGCCCAGCTCGACGCCATCGTCGGCCAGTTCCCGCAGACGCTCGAGCTGGGCCTCGGCGTCGTGGACGTGAAGACGGACGACCTCGAGACCCCCGAGGGCGTCGCGGCGCGCCTCCGCCAGGCGCTCACGCGGATCCCGCCCGAGCGCCTCTGGGTGAACCCCGACTGCGGCCTCAAGTTCACCCGCCGGGACATCGCGTTCGCCAAGCTTCGCGCGATGGTGGAGGGCGCCCGGATCGTCCGCGAGGAGCTCGCCGCCCGGTGATTGGCGCGCTGACGGCGCGCCCGATCGTCAGGCCGACCGCCCGAGAGCCGGGCGGCAGAGGCGGCAGGGCCGGTAGCCGGCGCTCGCGGCCTGGCGCTCCGAGCGGAAGGGCACGCGGTGGCGCGCGGTAATCCGCCGGGCCGCGCGGCACGTCGGGAAACAGTAGATGCGCGTGGTGTCGCTGCCGAGGTAGCGCACCCCCTCGCGCCCGAGCCGCGCCAGCGCGTCCGGGTCGACCCCCTCGTGGCGCAGCAGCGCGCGCTTGGCCGCGGGTCCGAAGATGAAGTCGCTGATCGTGCCGTCGCTCCGGACGACGCGGTGGCAGGGGATCAGCAGCGGCACGGGGTTGCGGCCGAGCGCCGAGCCCACGGCACGGACCGCCGCCGGACGCCCGATCTCGCGCGCGACCCACGCGTACGAGCGCACCTCGCCGGCCGGGATCTCGAGCGCCTTCCCGAGGACCGCCTGCTCGAACTCGCTGAGCCCGGCGAGGGCGACGGGAAGGTTCCGCCCCGATCCCGGTGACGCCAGCGCGCGGGCCAGCCACGCCGGCGGCGCCGGCGCGGGGCGGACCGCCCGGCCGAACGTCTTCTGGAAGTCGGCCTCGAAGGCCCGGGAACTCGACGCCCTCCGGACGGCGACGACGCCGCCGGGGGTGTAGGCGACGAACACGCGCCCGATCACCGTGTCGAGTGTCGCGTACGCGACGCCCAGCCCGAGCCGGGCGAGCACGGCGCCGGAGAGGCCGGCCGGTGGCCGGACGTCCCCGAGCGCTCGCAGGTCCCGCCGCAGTTCGCGTCCTGCCGTCATCGCGCGTCCTCCTCCTCGCCAAGGGCCAGCCGCAGCAAACCCAGGCCGCGGTGCACGTTGGCCTTCACCGTTCCCTCCGGCTGCGCGAGCACACCCGCGATCTCCGCGTAGCTCAGCCCCTCGACGTGGCGCAGCACGACGGCCGCCCGGTAGCGG
>JBBTPF010000171.1:0-4467 GCA_038066295.1 Candidatus Methylomirabilota bacterium
CCGAGAAGCTCGGTCCTGCCGCCCTCATCGATCGCGCGAGATCCCGCTTCCGGGCGCTCGGCCTCCACGTCGCGGGCGACTCCCCGCAGCGCCTCCTCGAGCGGGCGCTCACGGAGCCGCGCCTGCTGCGCACGCCCCTGGTGCGGTGCGGCCACCGCGTGGCGATCGGCCCGGCGACCGTGGAGTGGCAGGCGTGGGTGGACGAGGAGAAGCGCTGATGCGGGAACCCGGGCTAGCGTGCGACGGACTGCCAGACGTTGCGGCAGCGCGTCTCCGTCACCATGAGCGCGGCGGCGAAGGCGCCCGCCGACAGGGCCAGGCAGACGACGAACGCGGCCTGGTACGCGGCCGGCGGGTAGAGGCGCACGCCGGCCGCCACGAGCCCCGTCCACCTCGCGTCCAGGATGGCGCCCGTGAGCCACTGGAGTAGCGCGAAGCCGAGGAAGATGGGCACGTTGCAGAAGCCGACGGCGATCCCCACGCACTGGGGGTCGTTCACCTCGCGGACGCAGCTCCAGAGGAGGATGAGCCCCGACGAGGCGAGGCCCATCAGGAGGAAGAAGGGGGCCAGGAGCGCGGCGGGCAGCCGCAGGTCGCCGAGCGCGAGGGGCACCCAGCAGAGCGCGTAGATCGCCGCGAACCCGACCATCGGCAGCCGGCGCCGGCCGAGCCAGCGGTCGGAGAGCCAGCCGACGAGCGGCGAGCCGACGCCCATGCCGACGGCCAGCATGGAGACGATGGTGGCCGCCTCCACGCGCCCGAGGTCGTAGACCTGCGTGAGGTACGGCACGCCCCAGAGCCCGAGGAACGTGATCAGCGTCGTGTAGACGCCGCCCGCCGCGAGGATCGGCGGCCACGTCCGGCGGTTCGTGACGACCCCGGGCACGCCGCGCAGGACTTCGGCGAGCGTCAGCCGGGCGCGCGCGCTCTCGGCTGGATTCACCGGCGGGAGCCCCAGCGCCTCGGGACGGTCGCGGATGAACCCGGCGGCCGCCGCGGCGAGGAGTAGCGTGAGGGCACCGATCAGCACGAACGTGTGACGCCAGCCGACGGCCTCCACGAGAAGCGCCAGCGGCGAGGCCGCGACGAGCGCGCCCGCGTTGCCGACGGCCTGGGTCCACCCGGACACCGTGGCGAACTCGTCGGGGCGGAACCACGCCGAGGCGAGGCTGAGCCACGCGATGAGCAGCACGGAGGCGCCGAGTCCGACCAGCAGGCGCCCGGCGAACGCGACGTCGAACGTCGGCGCGGCGCCGAAGAGCGCAGCGCCGGCGCCCATCGTGGCGCCGCCGAGGGCGATCGTCCAGCGGGGACCGAGGGTGTCGGCGAGGCTCCCCGCGACCAGCGCCATCGCCGCGAACACGTAGGGGTAGATCGCGGCGAGGTTCCCGAGGGCGGAGGCGCCGATCGAGAACGCCCGCATGAGATCCGCCGCCACCACCGCCGGGGCGACGCGGTGGAACCACGAGACGAGGTAGAGCGACGCGGGGACGACGAGCATGAGCCAGCGGGCCTGGCGGAGCGTCACGCGGGCCTCGCCACAGGCGCCGTCAGCGGACGTACGCGGGGAAGACGCGGCGGACGGCGGCAGGCGGATTGATCGCGAGCATGCCGGTGACGAGCCGGCGCGCGGCGCCGCGAACGGCGACGAACGTGATGCGCGCCGAGGCGGCGAGCGCGCCGCCCGCGGTGCGCAGCTCGACCTCGGTGTCCCAGTAGCGTGGGTCGGCCTGCGGACGGGCGGAGGCGCGCGCGCCCCGCACCGTGATCGCGCCGCCGGACGGGACCGCGCGGTGGAGCGTGACGCGGAGATCCGTCGTCATGCCGGACTCGCCGGTCGCGAGTGCGCCGAGCCAGAACGCCGCCTCGTCGGCGAGCGTCGTCAGCGCCGCCGTCGCGAGCGTGCCGTCGGACGCGTGGAACGGCTCGCGCGGCCGCCACATGCCGCGCACCTCCGCGTCGTCGGCCTCCAGCTGCACCCGCAGGCCGAGCGGGTTGTCGGTGCCGCACGCAAAACACGTGCGCGAGACCGGCAGCGGATATGCCGCGCCGCGCCCGGCCCCCTCCGAGACCACGCTAGCAACCGACCCGGCTGCGGACCTTTCAGGCGCGTTGCGCCCGGCGACGCCCAGAAGCAACGGGTCTCGGAGGGGGCCGGGCGCGGCGCGGCGATCCGCTGCCGGTGCCACACGACCGTCGACGAGGACGTTACCGTCCTCGTCGCGCAGGACGAACGTATGCGCGCCGTCGGCTCGGGTCACCGCGAGCGCCAGCGGCGTGGCGAGCGGGACGCGCTTCTTGTAGAGGCCCATCACCTCGCGAGGCGTCGTGAGCCCTGCGAGGGCGTCGAAGGCCGCGAGGACCGAGCCGCCGTGCGCGGTGTCCGGCAAGCCCTGGAACGCGGGATCGAGCGTGAGGATGATGCTGCCGCCGCGCTCGTCGATCGAGCGGCGCAGCGCGGTCTCTGTCGTCGCCATGCGATAATCGTTCGTGTCGCCCATTCTAGCCGACAATCCCTTCCTCGTCACCCGTACCAGCGAGACGCCCGTGGTGCCCGTGCTCTTCCTGGCGGGGCTGATGTCCGGGTGCGCGCACGGCTTCCTCTACCCGGGCCTCGCCGCGCTCGTCACGGACCAGACGCCGGCGACGCGGCGCGGCGTCGTCGTGGGGATCTTCAGCGCCGTGTTCCTCGCCGGCCAGACGAGCGGCTCGTTCGTCTTCGGCTGGGTGGCGCACGCCGTCGGGTACGCCTTCATGTGGAGCGCGCTGACGTCGCTGCTGTTCCTCGGCGCGACCCTCAGCCTGCGTCTCGAGGGGCGATGACGCCACGCGCTCCTCGTTGTCGCGGGGTCCGCCAGCACGGCGTGTCCCGTGGGTGGCCTGAGACAGATGCGGTGTGGCTCCGCTATACTGCGTTCATCCGTCGCGGAGGCGAGGTGGCCGGCATGAGGACGAGGGAGCGGATCGTCGGCGTCGCGCTGTTGACCGTGGCGCTGCTGAGCGTTCCGGAGCGGGCCCAGCTCGCGCCGGACCGCGCCGACCCGGCGCCGCCGAAGGCCACCGGCCCGCAGGAGGTCGAGGTCGTCGCCGTCCTGCTCGACCAGCGCTCCCAGCAGCCGACCGTCGTGCTCCAGGGCAAGCGCGATCGGCGGCAGCTCGTGATGGCGATCGGGATCGCCGAGGCGACGGGCATCGCGGTCCCGCTCCAGGGCGTGACGCCGCCCCGGCCGCTCACGCACGACCTCTTCCTGACGCTCTTCGGCCGGCTCAAGGTGACGCTGACGCGCGTCGTCATCAACGACTTCCGCGACGACATCTACTACGCCACCGTCTACCTCGCCGCGGGCGGGCCGGAGATGCAGCTCGACTCGCGGCCGTCGGACGCCATCGCGCTCGCGATCCGGGCCAAGGTGCCCGTGCTCGTCGAGGACCGCGTGTTCGACAAGAGCGGGAGCGCGCGGCCGCCGCGCGGGCCCGCGATCTGACGCCGATGGCCGAGCCCGAGAAGAACGACCAGGAGTGGGCGCTCCAGCGGCGCCTCGACGACGTCTTCGCCAAGCTCGGCGAGAAGTACGGCGACCTCACGGGCCGGGTCGAGACGCAGATCCGCCCGACGGTCAGATTCGAGGACATCGGCGGCGTCAAGCAGGCGAAGACGGCGCTGCGCGGCTTCGCGTTCGCGCTGACCGGCCCGGACCTCTACACGCAGTGGGGAATCGAGCCGCCGAAGGGCGTCCTCCTCTACGGGCCGCCCGGCACCGGAAAGACGAAGCTCGCCAAGGCGCTCGCGGCGGCGTCGGGCGCGATCTTCTACCACCTGAAGCTGACGAACCTCACCTCGAAATTCGGCGCGAACACGGGGGAGCTGCTCCAGGAGGTCCTGCGGATCGCGATGGCGGAGGGGAAGGCCGTGCTCTTCCTGGACGAGGCGGAGGCGCTCTCGCTCGAGCACTTGCTCCCGCCCCCGGCGGCGCGCGAGGCGAGCGCGCGTCTGGTGGCCGCGCTCTGCGAGAAGCTCGACGCGATGGACCCGGCGGCGCGCATCCTCGTGGTCGCCGCCACCACGCGCACCGACGCGCTCGACCCCGAGCTCGTCGCGCCCGGGCGCCTCGACCACCTCGTCGAGGTCGCCCTGCCAGACGCCGACGCCCAGCGGGAGATCCTGGAGCTGATCCGGATCCGGACGGAGAAGAACGCGGGGCGCACGCTCTTCGAGGCGATCGACTACCGCAAGGTGCTGCCGGTGATGGGCGGTATGAGCGGCGCCGACATCTCGGTGATCGTCCAGCGCGCGCTCGAAGCCAAGGTGCACCAGGCCGCGGCGGGCGGCGGCGCCTCGCCCGTCAGCACGGAGAACCTCCTCGACGCGATCGACAGCTGGAAGAACGTGCGCGGAGTGGTCGAGAAGATCCGTTACGGCCAGTACCTCTAGTGATCGCGTCCACGAAGCTCCGCGTGCGCTACAAG
>JBBTPF010000172.1:0-1021 GCA_038066295.1 Candidatus Methylomirabilota bacterium
GTCGTGGGAGCCCATGTAACGGAGGGCGCGCATCGCCCACAGCGAGGCCCAGCACGCCCGCACCGCCGTCACCAGGTCGGCCTCGATGTCCACGCCGAGGTAAGTCTCGAACTGGCCGGCGAAGGAAGTCTCCGGCGTGTCCTCGAGGAGCGCGGAGGAGCGCACGGCGACCGGCGCTCCCGTCGCACCGGCGAGGGCTCGCCACGCGTCGACGAGCGGCCCGGTGACCGCGGCGGGGAGCGCCGCGCGCTGGAGCCCGAGCCTCACCGCGAGCGCGAGCCGGCGCGCCTCGGGCCGCTCCGCATGGGCCGCGCGGCGCGCCGCTTCGGCGATGCCGGCGGCGTCCAGGACGGCCCGGTAGGCGTCGGCGGTGAGGCAGAAGCCGTCGGGGACGGTGAGACCCGCCCGGCGAAGCTCGGCGAGGCGCGCCGCCTTCGGCCCCGCCAGCGCAGGCGTCACCGCCTCGGGGCGCTCGAGCGACGCGATGAAGGCGGGAACGGCGCCGCGGGGAGTCACGCTCCGCGCACCGTGGCCGGAGAGACCCCGCCCGCCCGCGACCCTGATAAATTCACAACCAGTCAGACCACGACGGTGATCTCTTCCACCGGGAAGTTGGAGATGATCTCGGTGCGGTCCTCGTGCACGATCAGCATCTCCTCGATCCGCACGCCCCACTCGTACTTCTTCCCGTGCTGGGTCTCCAGCGCGAACACCATGCCCGGCCGGATCTCCAGCGGATGGTCCAGCGACCAGATCCGCGAGATCACCGGCTGGTCGTACTGGGCGAGGCCGAGGCCGTGCCCCCAGAGGTTGGCCGCCGCCTGGTCCTCCTCCTCGTACCCCCACGCCTCCTTGGCCGAGGGCCACTTGAGCGCGATGTCGCGCGTGGTCGCGCCCGGCCGCACCGCGTTGATCGAGTCGTAGAGCCACTTGAGCGCGGTCGCGTAGTAGTCCTTCATCTCCTGCGTCGGCTGCTTGCCCACGCAGTAGGTGCGGTAGTAGCAGGACTTGTAGCCGTTCC
>JBBTPF010000173.1:0-9181 GCA_038066295.1 Candidatus Methylomirabilota bacterium
TTCGTTCGAGACAAACGTGAAGGAGGCGAGGCTGCGCTCGATCAGCTTCGCGAGCGCCTCGGCCTCGTCGAGGATCGCGTCGTCCCCGTCGCCACGCAGGACGCGGTTCGACACCCAGAGCGTGACACAGTCCACCACGATCGCGTCGTACTGCCCCTCGATCTCGATCAGGCGCACGACGAGCGCGAAGGGCTCCTCGACGGTCGTCCAGTGGCGCGGGCGCTCGGCCTGGTGGCGCGCGATCCGGCGCGCCATGTCGCCGTCGCCCGGCTGCCCGGTGGCGACGAAGGCGACGCGCCCGCGTGACGCTTGTTCGGCGACGGCGAAACGGCTCTTGCCGCTGCGCGCGCCGCCCAGGATGAAGAGCGATGAGGCCATGGCTCCGGATCCTCCCTCGAAGACCGGTGTGCTGGTGCGCGCCCGGGCAGGTCTCCTGGCTCTCGGATCGTCCTACTCCCCGCGCCTTCCCGGCCGTACCGGCCAGTGGCTCTCGCGGGTTTCGTCCCCGATTACAGTGACGGGGTCGCGGCGGCTTACAACCGCCTTCCCTGGGCCCTCGTGGGCATCCCGGGCGCGAACTGCGGGGTGACGGTACCAGAATCACGCGCGCCGCGCAACGCGCGATGCGCATGCAGGCTGGACGCCGCCACGAAGCTTGCGTCAGCCGTTCAGCATCCGCTGCGTGTTCCGGACGCGCTTCGAGAGCGCGACCATAATCTGCTCGGTGAGCTCCGGCACCTCGCGCAGGAGCGCCCAGAAGTGGCTCCGGTCGATGACGAGCAGGCGCAGGTCGGTCTCGGCCCTCACCGTGGCCGAGCGCGGCTCGCCGTCGAGCAGGCTCATCTCGCCGAAGAACTCGCCGGGACGGAGCCGATGGCGCTTCTGAGGCGTGAGCGTCACGAGCGCCGTGCCGTCGATGATGACGAAGAACTCCTCGCCGGGCTCGCCCGCCTTGGTGAGCACGGTGCGCTCGGGCACCTCGACGATGTTCGAGATGTCGGCGATGCGGCGGAGCTGCTTCATGCTGCAGTCCTCGAAGATCGGCACGCGCTCGAGGTGCCTGATCTTGTCGTCGCGGCTGACCCGGAAGGTCTCGAACATCCGGCCGATGAGCCCCATCACGCCCCCTTCCTTTCCTTGTCGGCGTAGCTCACGGCAAGCCCCGCCGCGGCGTCCGACTGGATGCCGTACGGCGGGATCGGGTAGCGGAGACCGTTCTTCGAGAGCGCGGCGAGTCCCTCGATCGCCCCGGGCAGAAAGCGCGGCGGGATCGCCATCAGGAGCTCGTCGTCGGCGACGCCGCCGTACCGGCGCTCGGCGTAGCACGGGATCGTGAGCGCGGGCTCTCCCGTCTTCAGGGCCTTGCCCCACGAGTCGGCGCAGGCCGACTCGCCGACGGAGGTGAAGGCGAGCTTCCTGTAGCCGGTCCACTGCAGCCCGTTGATGAAGAGGATCATCTGCCCGGGCGTGCCGTAGATCAGGCAGATGTCGGGCGGTTCGAGGCGCCCGGACGTGAGCGGCGAGACGGCCATCGCGCGGTAGCGCCCGTACGGCACGCAGTCCATCGCGCGCTGGTGGAGACTCGCGTCCTCCTTCGTCTCGAACCAGACGCCCGCCATGCGGTTGCCCGACAGCCACTCCTCGTCCTGGGGGTGGAGGCCGATGACCGCGCCGCACTGGGCGCCGACGAGGTCGGCCATGGTGACGCCCACCGTCCAGCCGAGCTGGCGGGCCTGCGCCACGATCTGGTCGGTCGTGTGCCTGGCCTTCGGCCGGCGGATCTTCGGGATCGCCTCCATCGCCTCCACGGTCTCGAAGAGCTTCATACCGATCGGTGTAGACCGCAAGCGGAGATACTGGCTGAGCCCGGCCACGATCGCGTGCCAGTCGTAAGTCTGCATGGTCATCCCCTCTCCGCTCGCCTCGGACGGCGGGGCCCCGGCCCCGCGACGTCCTACGGCTCGCACTACCATCCCATCAGGCGCTCGATGTGGCGGCGCTCGCGCTTGGTCGGCCGGCCGGCGCCCGGCGGGCGGTACGCGGGCAGTGCCCGGCGGACGCGCGGCGGCGCGGGTGGCGTCAGATCTTCGTACAGGGCGCGGGCCACGGGAGCGGGGCCGCGCGTGTCGGAGAGCGCCAGCACCTTCACGATACGTTTCTCCCGCGGGAGCGTGATGCGGAGGCGGTCCCCCGCCCGCACGGGCTTCGCCGGCTTCGCGGCCTCGTCGTTCACGTCCACCTTGCCGCCGGCGCACGCGACGGCGGCGACGCTTCGCGTCTTGAAGAAGCGCGCCGCCCAGAGCCACTTGTCCACGCGCAGGGAAGCGGGGGCCTCCGGCACGGGATGAAGGTATCATGGCGGGCGCCATGAGCTGGAACCCGGAGATCGAAGAGCTGAAGCGCCGCATGGAGCTGGCGCGCCGGATGGGCGGCGCCGAGAACGTCGAGCGCCAGCACAAGGCCGGGCGCCTCACGGTGCGCGAGCGGATCGAGCCCTACGAGAATGAGGCGACCCGGCTCGGCGTCAAAACCCGTGGGATGCGCCCATGAGGACGATCGCATGCTGACCCGGACCTCGATGGTTTCCCTGGCGCTGCTGCTCGCCGTCACCGCCTGGGCGGCCGACCCCGTCGTCGAGGACTGGACGAAGCTCAGGGTCGGCGCCAAGGGGATCCCCGACGGCTGGAAGGGCGGCCAGACGTGGGGCAGCCCGAAGCACGAGTTCACGGTCGTGGACAACGACGGCCGCCGCGTCCTGCACCTCAAGAGCCAGAACGAGAGCTCGACGGTCAGCAAGGACCTCAAGGGCAGGATCAATCTCCACGAGACGCCCATCCTCGAGTGGAGCTGGAAGGTCGTCGCCCTCCCGAAGGGCGGCGACTCCCGCAGCAAGCACGCGGACGACCAGGCGGCCCAGCTCTATGTCGCCTGGCCGCGCTTCCCCCAGGCCGTGCGCTCGCGGATCATCGGCTACGTCTGGGACACGCAGGCGCCGCAGGGCCTGTTCGTGAAGAGCGAGAAGACGGGGACGGTGACCTACGTCGTCGTGCGCTCGGGCACGGCCGACCTCGGCAAGTGGCTCACCGAGCGGCGCAACGTCGTCGAGGACTACCGGAAGATCTACGGCGAGGAGCCGGAGAGTCCGGGCGCCGTCTCGATCGCGATCGACTCCGACGACACCACCTCCTCGGCCGAGTCCTTCTTCGGAGCGATCGCCTTCAAGAAGCAGTGAGCGCGGTCTAGCGGAGGCCGCCCGAGGGCTGCGGCAGGAGCGTCACGACCTCGACGGCGGCGAGCTCGGCGGCGACGCCCACCGCGCTCACGAGGGCGTCGTTCATCGTCGCGGCGTACCACTGCCCGGCCGCTGACTCCATGAAGCGCACGTACTCGACGAGCTCGGCGTCGTCGAGGCCGCGGTAGGCGAAGAGCATGTTCTGCAGGCACGCGATCCGGATCGGCGCGAGCGCCTCGGTCCGGACGCGCGCGATGCGATCCTCGAGCTGGTCCGGCGTCTGCCGGAGATGCGCCGGCCGGAAGGGCTCGAGCACGCGGGTGAGGCTCCGGACGATGGCCAGTGCGACGTCCACCGCCGTCTCCGCCGCGCCGCCGCTCGCTTCGAGCCGCTCGATCAGCTCGATCCGCGCCTCCCACGGCCACGGGACGGGCGCCTCTTCTCCGACCGACGCGATCGCCGCCACCTCGGCGCGCGCGATCCGGCGCCCGAGAGGCGAGCGGTACCAGGCGAGCGCGCCCTCGAGCCGGCCGGCGTCGAGGCTCCGCTCAAGATCGCGGCGCATGCGCGCGTAGAGCATCTCGGCGCTGAAGTGGCGCGCCGCGATCCGGTCGATCACCGCGCGGTCCTGGGCAGAGAGCCCCGCCTGCGCGCCGAGGAACTGGACGCGGATCCCGGCCGAGATGGCTTCGAGCTGGATCGTGAGCCCCGAGAGCTCGAGGAGCTCGTCGACCGCGGCGGTGGTCGCGGCTGAAGGACGCTCGGCGCGCGAGGCCGGAGCGGCGCCGCCCGGGACCGGGGCGAGGGCCGCGGCGGCCGAACCGGCATTCCCGACGAGAGCCGCGATGACCACCACCATCACCCTGAGCGTCCATCCCACCATCGCCCGACCCTCCCGGGGGCGCGTAGCCCACCCACTCCGGGCAAGGTGCATAAGGGGTGCCCGGGTCGGGCAGCCTTTGCCGGCGCTTGGTTACACGGCGTCTATCCTCCTCTATGGCGAGAAACGAGCCACCGCCGAGGCGGAATCGACCACGCCCTCTTCCAGGGCAGCTCGGCCAGCCGGGAGAAGTCTTGAGTTCGCAAGGCGGCCCGGAGCTTGGCCCTTCAATTGCTGTAGGAAGGAGGGCCGAAGGATGAGCCGGCTGACTGCAGAGGAGCGCCGTCGGACTTTCGAGCGCCGGCAGGCGGCCACGGCGGGGAGCCGCCAGGCTCGCGCGGCGATCGTCGAGGCATTTTCCCGGCCTCGGCACGCTTCGTCACGCGCAGCCCGGGTCGGCGCGCTGGTCGGCCTCGCCCTCGCCGGCATGCTGCTCGTCGCGGAAGGGGCGCGCGTGGTCTCGGTGCACGGCGCGCCGCCCAGCCTGATCGAGTGGCTCCTGCCGCGCCTCTGACGCCCGAGACCGCACCCCTCAGATCGCCAGGGCGTAGCCGTCGCGGCGCGGATCGGCGCCCGCCATGAGGGCGCCCGACTCGCGGTCCCGGACGATTCCCTGCCCGCCGCCGACGATCCACGACCACTCGTCGATCGCGTTCACCTGATGGCCGCGCCCCGCGAGCGCCGCGCGCGTCTCGCCCGGGATGCGCGCCTCGGCGTCGATCAGGCGGTCCCGGTAGACGCGCACGCGCGGCGCCTCGATCGCCTCCTGGATGTTCATCCCGAACTCGAGGACGTTCAGGAGCATCTGCGGGGTGGTCTGCAATATTCCGTACGAGCCCGGCGTGCCGACGGACACGAGGAACTGCCCGTCGCGGAAGACCTGGGTCGGCGACATCATCGTGCCCGCCTTGCGCCCGGGGCGGAGCACGTTGGGCGACTCGGGATCGCGGTCCATCCACTTGAGGATGTTGTTGAGCACGATGCCCGTGCCCGGCACGGCGAAGCCCGAGCCGAAGGGCACGCCGAGCGTCTGCGTGACGGTGACCACCATGCCGGAGGCGTCCGCGCACGCGAAGTGGGTCGTCTGCTCGTTCTGGAAGTCCGCGGGATGGCCCTCCGCGATCTGGCCGGGGAGCTTCACGCGGCTATGCCGCTCACCCTCGCTCACGCCCGCGCGCACGGGGTCGATGCGCGCACGCTGGGATGCGGCGTATGTCTTCGAGAGGAGACCCCCGATCGGCGGGTCCGGCTTGTAGGCATACGCGAGGCGGTCGGCGGAGGCGAGCTTCACCGCCTCGATCAGGTGATGGAGATAGTCCGCCGAGTTGTGACCCCACGCCCGCACGTCCCAGCCCTCGAGGACGTTGAGCGTCTCGAGCATCTGGAAGGCTGAGAACGGGGGCGGCACGGAGTAGACGTCGTGGCCGCGGTAGGCGATCATCGCCGGGTCGCGCCACTCGGGCGTGAACGCGGCCAGGTCCTCCTCGGCGAGCCAGCCGCCGGCCTCCCGGACGGCGCGCGCGATCGCCTTCGCGATCGGGCCGCGGTAGAAGACCTCCGCTCCGCCCTCGGCGACCTGGTGGAGCGTCCCCGCGAGCTCCTTGTAGGCCACGACGGCCCCGGCGCGCGGGCCGCCGTTGCCGAGGTAGAGGCGCTGCGCCTCCTGCGAGCGTCCGAGCGTGGCGCGCCCCGCCTCGAAGAAGTCCACGTTCTTGAACGTGAGCGGCACCCCGTTCTCGGCGAGCCCGATGGCCGGACCGAGCACGCGCGCCCGGTCCATCGAGCCGAACCGCTCGAGCGCCGCGAGCCAGCCGCCGAGGTTGCCCGGCGTCGCGCAGGCCTTCGGGCCGCCCGCCAGCTCGTCCTCGGTGCACTTCGCCGGATCGCCGGCGCGCGGCACCAGCCCGATGAAGTCGAGCGCGTGGCGCTCGCGGCCGCGCGAGATCAGCATGAGGCCGATCCCCCCGATCCCCGACATGAAGGGCTCGACGACGTTCAGGGTCGAGGCGACGGCGACCGCCGCGTCCATGGCGTTGCCGCCCGCGAGCAGCATCTGGATCCCCGCCATCGAGGCGAGCGGGTGCGCCGAGGCGACGGCGCCGCGGGTTCCCATGACGGTCGGACGATAGGCGTTCCGGTGTGGGGGCATCAGCTGGCTCCTTAGCTTGGTAGCGGGGTCCGCGAGCCCGGCGTGGATCGCGGGTGGCCCGAGAGAGATGCGCGGGGCGTCATTGCTTTTCGGGGGAGAGGCCGCGGAGCTTCGGGTCGAGCAGGTCGCGCAGGCCGTCGCCGACGAGATTCAGGCCGAAGACCGTCAGCATGATCGCGGCGCCGGGGTAGAGCACGAGCCACGGCGCCTGCTGGATGTAGAGCCTCCCCTCCGCGAGGATGTTCCCCCACGACGGGATGAACGGCGGCACGCCGACGCCGAGAAACGAGAGCGCGGCCTCGGTGAGGACGGCGGCGGCGAAGACGAAGCTCCCCTGGACGATCACCGGCGACAGGCAGTTCGGCAGGACGTGACGCGCGAGCAGGACGCGGTCGGACACGCCGAGCGCGCGGGCTGCCTCCACGTACGCGGTCTCGCGGACGACGAGGACCGACCCGCGGACCAGACGCGCGACGCGCGGCGCGTAGACGACGCCGATCGCGATGATGACGTTCAGCACGCTCGGACCGAGCGAGGCCATGAGCGCGATCGCCAGGACGATCGCGGGAAAGGCCATGAGGCCGTCCATCACCCGCATGACCGGGTTGTCGAGCCGCTGGTAGTAGCCGGCGAGGAGGCCGCAGGGCACCCCCACGACGAACGCGAAGGCCACGACGGCGGCGCCGATGGCGAGCGACAGGCGGGCGCCGTAGATGACGCGGCTCCAGACGTCGCGCCCGACGTCGTCGGTGCCGAACCAGTGGGCGTGGCTCGGCGCCGCCAGGCGCCCGGCGACGTCCATGTGGATCGGGTTCCCGGCGATCAGCGGCGCTCCGAGCCCGACCCCGAGGGTGCTCGCCATGAGCGCCGCGCCGGCGCGCGTGGGCTTCCGGCGCGCCACGAGGACGACCCAGCGCGGCGCCGCGCGGCGGGCGGGCTCGGCGCGCGGCAGGGCGAGCGTGGTCATTGATAACGCACCCGCGGGTCGAAGACGATGTAGGACAGGTCCACCACGAGGTTGACGAGCATGTAGACGCCTGCGATGCACAGGACGACGCCCTGGATGACCGGGTAGTCGCGGCGGAGCACGGCCGAGATGATCAGCCGGCCGAGCCCCGGGATGTTGAAGACGGTCTCGATGACGACCGCGCCGGAGATCAGCACCGCGAAGCTGATGCCGATGACCGTCACCGTCGGAATCATCGCGTTCTTGAGCGCGTGCTTGTAGACGACCGAGCGCTCGGCCAGGCCCTTCGCGCGCCCGGCGACGATGAACTGCTCGCGCAGGACGTCGAGCATCGCCGACCGCGCGATGCGCGCGATGAGGGCGGACTGCACCAGGCCGAGCGCGAACGCGGGCAGCACGAGCGACCGGAGGGTGGCGAGCCACCCGTACTCGAGCGGGGAGTACCCGGCGACCGGGAACCAGCCGAGCCAGACCGAGAAGGCGAGGATGAGCAGCAGCCCCGCGAGGAAGTTCGGGACCGAGATCCCGACGAGTGCCAACCCCATGAGCGCCTGGTCGCCGGCCGAGTTGTGGTAGCGGGCCGAGATCACGCCCGCCGGCACGCCGATGACGACGGCGATGACGAGCGCGAATACGGTGAGGAGCAGCGTCGGTTCGACCCGGTCGAGGATCGCCTCCGTCACGGGCTTGCGAAGGAAGATGGACCGCCCGAGGTTGCCCTGAAGGAGGTGGCCGTACCACTGGACGAGCTGGACGGGCAGCGGCCGGTCGAGCCCGAGCTGCTGCTCGACCCTGCGCACGTCCTCGGACGTCGCGTCAGGGCCGGCGATGATGGACGCGGGATCGCCGGGCGCCAGGTGGATCAGCACGAACGCGACCGTGGCCACCACGAGCGCGACCGGGATCAGCGCGAGGAGCCGCCGGGCGATGTAGGTCCTCACGCGGTTCCGAGCCTACCGCCTGGTGTCGAGCCAGGCGTTCCAGAAGTAGAGCTCGGGCGTCGACGCGAAGCCCTTGAGATCCTTCCGCACGGCGTCGAGCGAGAAATAGTCGCCGAACTTGATCCGCCCGACGTCCTCGTGGAAGAGCTGCTGCACCCGCTCCCACAGGGTCCGACGCTTCTTCAGGTCGGTCTCCTTGATGAGGGCGTCCATCAGCCGGTCCTTCTCCTCGAGGCACCACCACCCCGGCCAGTTGCACTGCACGGAGGTCGCCAGCGCCGGATCGGGCCCGAAGGTGAAGCCGGTGGAGAAGACCTCGTACAGCTCGGGCTTGTTGCGCCGCTGGACGAGCGTCGCCCAGTCCACGACCTGGAGGTCGATCTTGAACCCCGCGCCTTCGAGCTGCTGCCTGGCCACCAGCGCGTTCTTGTACATCCACTGGTACTCCTGCGTGGTGATCCAGCGGATGGGCTGGCCGGCGTAGCCCGCCTCCCTGAGGAGCTTCTGCGCCTTGGCCTGGTTCTTCTGGTTGTACAGCTCGAAGCCCGCCGTCGTGTGCCAGGCAGGCTGCTCGGGGAACATCACGGCACCGTCCAGGCGGTAGAAGTCTTTGTGGCCGAAGCCGGCGGCCATGATCGGCTCCATGTCGAGCGCGGCCTGGAGGGCCTGGCGCAGCCGCTTGTCGGTCAGGAGCCCCTGCTTGTGGTTGATCACGGCCGTGGACCAGGCCGACGGCCGGATCACGCGCGCGCTGACGCCGGGCATCGTCTTGATCCGGTCGTACTGGTCCTGCTTGATCTGCTGGCCGTAGTGGTACTCGCCCGTCTCGACGCCGGCCAGCCGGACCGAAACGTCGGGGACCGGGACGAAGAGGATCTCGTCGAAGAACGCCACGCGCTTGCCGCCGTAGCCATCGGGCGGCTCCGGGCGCGCGACGTAGTCCTTGAAGCGCGCCACCTTGATGTGGCGATCGGGCTTGTGCTCGACGAAGCGGTAGGGCCCGGTCCCGATG
>JBBTPF010000174.1:0-2860 GCA_038066295.1 Candidatus Methylomirabilota bacterium
CGATCGAGCTGGCGGGCCCCATGCCGGCGCGCGTCGCGAGCGCGCTCGGCTATCCATCGCGGCAGGCGTTCCTCGACGCCTATCGGGAGACCACCACCGCCGTCCGTGCGGCGTACAGCGAGCACATCAGGTGACGCGTTTCTACGTCGTCGACGGCCACTCGCAGCTCTTCCGCGCCTACCACGCGATCGGCTACCTCTCGACCTCGAAGGGAATCCCGACGCACGCGGTGCTGATTCTGAGCACCATGGTGTGGAAGTTGATCAGAGACGAGCACCCGGACTATCTCGCCGTCGCGTGGGACGCGCCGGGGCCGACGTTCAGAGACGCGCTCTCCGCCGAGTACAAGGCGACGCGCGCGGCGATGCCGGACGACCTCACGCGGCAGCTCCCGTACGTGCGGCGGCTCTTCGAGGCACTCCGGATCCCGACGTTCGAAGCCCCCGGGTTCGAGGCGGATGATGTCCTCGCCACGCTCGTCGAACGGGCGCTCGCGCTGCCCGACGTCGAGGTCGTGATCGTCACCGGCGACAAGGACCTGCTCCAGCTCGTCGGCCCGCGGGTCCGCGTGCTCTCGGTCTCGGGACGCACGGGCGAGCCCATCGTCTACGATGAGGCGAAGGTGCGCGAGCGCTGGGGCGTCGCGCCGGGGCAGATCGCCGATGTGCTCGCCCTGATGGGCGACGCGATCGACAACATCAAGGGTGTCCACGGCGTGGGCGAGAAGACGGCGGTGAAGCTCATCGGCCAGTTCGGCTCGGTGGAGCGCCTCTACGAGAACCTCCCGCTCGTCGGCGGGAAGCTGCGCGAGACGCTCGCCGCCGGCAGGAAGGACGCGCTCCTCTCGCGCGAGCTCGCGCTGCTCAACCGGCAGGTCCCCCTGGCGTTCGA
Source organism: Candidatus Methylomirabilota bacterium (assembly GCA_038066295.1). GTDB lineage: Bacteria > Methylomirabilota > Methylomirabilia > Rokubacteriales > CSP1-6 > JACPCG01. Next base: position 892 of record JBBTPF010000174.1, read on the forward strand.
CCTCGACGCGTTCCGGCGTGTCGAGCCCGACTGGACGAAGCTCCGGGCGCTCTGGATGGAGCTGGAGTTCACGCGGCTCCTGAAGGACTTGCCGCCGCCCGCGCCGGTGGTGACCCGCGGGCCGGTGGTGGCGCTGGCCGACCGTGCGGCGCTCGCCGCGTGGCTCGCCGGCGTGCCCGCCGGTGCCCCGGTCGCGCTCGACTGGGCGGGCGAGGCACGGCCGCCGGAGCCCCTGATCACGGGCCTCGCGGTCTTCCATCCCGCTGCCGGCGTGGCGACCGTCGCTCCGGCCGGTGCCGCGGCGGAGCTCTCGCTCCACCCGCTCCTCGTCCACGACGCCAAGCCCGTGCTCGAGGCGTGGCTCGCCCAGGGGGTCGTGCTCCCCCGGGTCGAGGACAGCGCCGTCGCCGCGTACCTCCTGAACCCTGCGCGCTCGACGTACCGCCTCGAGGAGCTGTGCGCCGAGGCGTTCGGTGAGGGCCCGCCGCCGCCGGCAGCCGCGGCGCCGGGAGCCCCTCGCTCGGAAAACCCCACGTCGCTCGGGACCCCCCCCGCCCCGGCCGCCGGCGCGGGCGAGCCGGGACGGATCCTGGCCGAGCGCGCGCGGTGCGTCTACCGGTACTGGACCCACGTCGCCTCGGACCTGCGCGAGAAGGAGCTCTGGACGGTCTACGAGGGGATCGAGCGGCCACTGGTGCCGGTGCTCGCGGTGATGGAGCGCCACGGCATCCGCGTGGAGCCGCGCCGGCTCGAAGCCTTCGCGAAGGAGCTCGAGCGCGACCTCGACAACCTCACGCGCGAGATCTACCGGCTGGCCGGCGAGGAGTTCACGATCGCCTCGCCCAGGCAGCTCGCGCAGATCCTGTTCGAGAAGCTCAAGCTCCCGGCGACCCGTCGGACGAAGACCGGCTACTCGACCGACGCCGACGTCCTCACCGAGCTGGCGCTCGGCCACCCGCTGCCGGCGAAGATCCTCGAGCACCGGAGTCTCGCCAAGCTCAAGGGCACCTATGCCGACACGCTGCCCGGCCTCATCAACCCGCGCACCGGCCGGATCCACACGACCTTCAACCAGCTCGTGGCGGCCACGGGCCGGCTCTCCTCGCAGGACCCGAATCTCATGAACATCCCGATCCGGACCGAGCTCGGCCGCCGGATCCGCGCCGCGTTCATCCCCGAGGAGGGCTGGCGGTTCGTCGCCGCGGACTACTCCCAGATCGAGCTGCGGATCCTCACCCACCTCTCGGGCGAGCCCGCGCTCATCGAGGCGTTCGGCCGGGGCGAGGACATCCACACGCGCACGGCCTCCGAGGTGTTCAGGGTCGCGCCGGCCGAGGTGACGTCGCTCCAGCGCACGATCGCCAAGAGCGCGAACTACGCGATCCTCTACGGCGTCTCCGCCTTCGGCCTCTCGCAGGCGACCGGGATCGACCAGAAGGAGGCGCAACGTTACATCCACGACTACTTCGCGAGCCATCCGCGCGTGCGCGCCTTCATCGACCGGACGCTCGCGCAGGGCCGGGAGCAGGGCTACGTGACGACGCTGCTGGGCCGGCGGCGCTACCTCCCCGACCTCGCGAGCGGCAACCCGGTGGCGCGCAACGCCGCCGAGCGGATGGCGATGAACGCCCCCGTCCAGGGCACCGCGAGCGACATGATCAAGATCGCGATGGTGCGGGTGCAGGCGGCGCTCGCGGCGCGCGGGCTCCGCGCGCGGATGCTGCTCCAGGTGCACGACGAGCTCCTCTTCGAGGCGCCGCTGGAGGAGGTCGCCGCGGTCGAGGCGCTCGCGCGCGAGATCATGGAAGCGGCGCTGCCGCTCCAGGTGCCCGTCGTCGTGGACGTCAAGTCGGGCCGGGACTGGGCCGAGGTATGAGCGACGCGCACCTGTCTCAGGCCACCCACGGTCCACGCCGGCCTCGCGGCCCCCGCTACAGAATGAGCGACGCGCACCTGTCTCAGGCCACCC
>JBBTPF010000175.1:0-3412 GCA_038066295.1 Candidatus Methylomirabilota bacterium
TGATCCTCGACGAAGCCACGTCGCACCTCGACTCCGAGTCGGAGCTCGCGATCCAGCGCGCGTTCGCCGACGCGCTCGTCGGGCGCACCGCGATCGTGATCGCGCACCGGCTCTCCACGATCGTGGGCGCGGACCGGATCCTGGTCGTGGACGGCGGCCGCATCGTCGAGGAAGGCCGCCACCGGAACCTCCTCGCGGCGGGAGGGCTCTACGCCGAGTTGTACCGCACGCAACTGGGACGGACGGCCGCCGAATCTGCGTGAGAAGTTGCGGAGTTCCGGTGGCATCCGGCGCCGGCCGGTAGGATCGCCGGGCCGCCCCCTCCCCCTCCCGTGGTTGTATGAGGTGGAGTCAACTGGATAAGCACCAGCACGGTTATTCCAGCAGCGCCGCCGGGAGCTCGACGACCCTGGCGCGCAGGTACTCGCCCAGCGACTTCGCCTGGGGATCGCTCCGCGTGGACGACGAGACGCCGTCGCCGAGCAGCCCCTTGATGACGAAGTTCAGCGCGAGGATGTTCGGCAGGAGATGGCGCTCGACGGCGAGCCCGCGGCACTCGGGCAGGAGCTGCTTCAGGCGCTCGGCCGTGAGCGTCTCGGCAAGCCACGCGTAGGCCCCGGGGCTCGTCGCCCAGACGCCGAGGTTCGCGTTTCCCCCCTTGTCGCCGGAGCGCGTGCCGAAGAGCCGGCCGAGCGGCGCGCGCGTCGCCAGCCCCGACGGCGCCGGCAGGAGTCTGACTGCGGGCACCGCGGCGGCAGCGGCGCTCGCCGGCGGCAGCACCGGCGAGATCGTCACCTCCCGGCCGTCCACGTGGACCACCTGCTCGATCAGCTCCGAGGGCACGAGCGCCGGCCAGTAGACCGCGTAGGGGGACTCCTCCGTCGGCGGCGACGTCATGTGGAAGCCCGGATAGTGCGCGAGCGCCATCTCGATCGCCTTGTTCGAGAACGCGCGCCCGACCTTCGCCGGGTCCGGATCCTTCGCGGTGATCTTCAGATAGGCGGACGCCGCCTCGTTCGACTCGGGGTCCTCGCGGTCGCCGCGCACGAGGGAGACGTGGGCCTCGGCGAACCCCTCCTTGCCGCCGACCATCGGCCAGAACGTGTCCTCGATGAGCTTCGCCTTCTCCGGGATGTCGAGGCCCGTCAGCACGAACGTCAGGCTGTTCCGGAAGCCGCCCATGTAGTTGAGGCAGAGCTTGGTCGTGGGCGGCGGCGGCTCGCCCTTCACGCCGGTGACCTTCACGCGATCGGGGCCGTCCTGAGCGAGCCGGATCGTGTCGAAGCGCGCCGTCACGTCGGGGTTCAGGTAGCGCGGCGCATCGATCTCGTAGAGGAGCTGCGCCGTGACCGTGCCGACGGAGACGAGCCCGCCCGTGCCCGCGTGCTTGGTGACGACGAAGCTCCCGTCGGCGTCCATCTCGGCGAGCGGGAAGCCGATCTTCCTGTACGTCGGCACCTCCTGGAAGAAGGAGTAGTTGCCGCCCGTGCACTGGGCGCCGCATTCCAGGATGTGGCCCGCGACCACGGCGGAGGCGAGCCGGTCCCAGTCCTCGCGTCCCCAGCCGAAGCGCCACGCCGCGGGCCCGACGACGAGCGAGGCGTCGGTGACGCGCCCCGTGATGACGACGTCGGCGCCGCGCGCGAGGGCCTCCGCGATCCCCCACCCTCCGAGATAGGCGTTGGCCGTGAGGACCGGCGCTTTCAGCGCGCTGAGCGGCGTCCCCTTGTCGAGATGGGCGAGCGCCAGACCCTGCTGCTGCCAGGTCTCGAGCCTCTCGAGGACGTCGTCGCCGGTGAGATACGCGATGCGGGGCCTGAGGCCGAGCTTCTCGGCGATCTTCCCGAGCGCCTCGGCGCAGCCCTTCGGGTTGAGGCCGCCAGCATTCACGACGACACGGATCTTCTTCTCGAGACAGCGGCCGAGCACCTGCTCCATCTGCGTGAGGAATGTCGTCGCGTAGCCCAACTCCGGCCTCTTCACCCGGCTCCGGTAGAGGATCGCCATCGTCAACTCGGCCAGGTAGTCGCCGGTGAGCACGTCGATCGGTCCACCCTCGACCATCTCGCGCGCGGCGGAGAGCCGGTCGCCGTAGAAGCCGCTGCAGTTCGCGATGCGGAGCACGGCGTCAGTCATACCGGATGTGGGCGGGCCTTCTCACCATCTCACATTGATCGCAGGGGAATCTCAACGCCTCCCTGACCACCCCCATGATCTCTCCGATGGAACCCCAAGTCGACGTGATCGATACCCTACCATCGCCATAACCAAACCGCAGCGAAGAGCGCCACGGCCAGCACGAGCGCCAGTGCGAAGAGCGCCTTGTGCCAGCGCACGGGCAGGCCGAAGTCCAGCAGGATCACGCGCACGCCCAGGAGCGCGTGGAGCAGCACGAGGGCGAGGAGCGCCGCCTGGACGCCACGTCTGAACGGGTTCGTCAGGTGGACGGCGACGACGAGGAGGAGCGCCACGGCGGCGGCCCGCTGGATGAGCCACGCCCACATGCCGGCCTTGGTGTCCCGCCACCCCTCGACGGTCGTCCACTCACGCTTGAGGACGCGGCTCACCGCGGGGCCCCGGCCAGGCGGTTCACGACGATCTCCCCCTTGGCGACGACGAGCCGCACGTCGTCGAGCGCCTCGATGCGCTCGCCGGGGTTGCCGCCGACGGCGATGAGGTCCGCGGCGAGGCCCGGCGCGATGCACCCGACCTCGTCCTCCAGCCCGAGGACGCGCGACGCGACCGACGTCGCCGAGCGGACCACCTCGAGCGGCGGCATCCCCGCCTTCACCATCAGGAGGAGCTCCGGCACGATCGAGCCGTGCGGGTTGAGCGGCGTGCCCGCGTCCGTGCCCGCCGCGATCGGCACGCCGAGCCGCATCGCCATCTGGAAGCTCTCCGTGTGCCGCCCGCGCACGGCCTCCGACTTCCGCACCGCGAACTCGGGGATGCCGGCGGCGACGCCGTGGGTGACGATCTGCTCCGGAGCGACGAGCGTCGCGACGAGCGCGATCCCCTCCTTCGCCATCCTCTGGGCGATCGGCTCCGTGAGGAAGATCCCGTGCTCGATGGAGGTGATGCCGGCGTCCACGCACGCGGCGATGCCCTCGGTCGCCTGGGCGTGGGCGGCGATGCGGCGGCCCGCCTTCTTCGCCTCCTCGATCGCGGCCCGGATCTCTTCGGGCGTGAGCTGGGGCGAGCCGGGGTCCACGCCCGGCGTCATCACGCCGCCCGTCGCGAGGATCTTGATGACGTCGGCGCCGGCCCTGAGCTGCTCCCTCACGGCCTTTCGGACATCATCCGGCCCGTCGGCCTCCCGCCCGAACCGCCAGCCGTGGCCGCCCGTCATGCAGATCCCGCGTGCGGCGGCGAGGACGCGCGGCCCCCGGACCAGGCCCGCGCGGACGGCGTC
>JBBTPF010000176.1:0-5900 GCA_038066295.1 Candidatus Methylomirabilota bacterium
GAGCTGTTCGAGTCGCACTTCGCCGAGATCAGCCACGAGCTGGCCGGCGAGCTCGGCCTCAAGAACGGCGACACGATCACGGTCATGTCCCCGCGGGGGAAGATCCACACGAAGGCCATGGTGACCAACCGGTTCAAGCCGTTCACGATCGACGGCAAGAAGATCCATCAGATCGGCGTCCCGTGGCACTGGGGCTACAACGGTGTCCCGGGGCTGCCCGGCAGCCGGGGTGACATCACCAACGACCTCTCGGCCACGGTCGGGGATGCCAACGTCTTCATCCAGGAGACGAAGGCCTTCGTCTGCAACGTGAAGAAGGGGGTGGTCTAGCCATGGCCCGCACGCTGGCGATGTTCACGGACACCTCCCTCTGCATCGGCTGCCGCGCCTGCCAGGTCGCGTGCAAGCAGTGGAACGAGCTCGGCATGGAGGTGCCGCAGTGGACCGGCACCTACCAGAACCAGGCGCACTTCACGGACAAGACGTTCCGCCTCGTCCGCTTCATCGAGGAGCCGCGGCCGACGGGCGAGCTGGCCTGGCTGCTCATGTCGGATGTCTGCAAGCACTGCGCCGAGGCGGGCTGTCTCGAGGCGTGCCCGACGGGCGCCATCTACCGGACGCAGTACGGGACGGTGGACATCGCCCAGGACGCGTGCAACGGCTGCCGCTACTGCGTCTCCTCCTGTCCGTTCGGGGTCGTGGCGTTCAACGCGAGCACGGGCACGGCGACGAAGTGCACCTTCTGCAACGACCGGATCCACAACGGGCTCGGCCCGGCGTGCGCGAAAGCGTGCCCGACCGAGTCGATCCAGTTCGGGTTCAGGGACGAGCTCCACGCCAAGGCGCGGAAGCGCGTCGAGGCGCTCAAGGGGATGGGGTTCAAGGACGCGCAGCTCTACGGCGCCGACTCGAACGGCTTCCTCGGCGGCCTGAACGCGTTCTTCCTGCTCCTGTCCAAGCCCGGCACCTACGCTCTGCCTGACAACCCCAGGCTCCCGCAGCGGAACATCGTCGTGGACTCGCTCCTGTCCATCGGCTCGGCGGTCCTCGTCGGGCTCGGGGCGTTGCTCGCGTTCCGCGACCGCGGACAGGGAGGCGGCGATGCTTAAGATCCCGCACTGGGAGATGATGATCGTCTGGTACTTCTTCCTCGGGGGGATCGCCGGGGGCACCTACTTCACGGCGGCCATCGCCGACAACTTCGGAAGCGCCCGCGACGGGACGGTCGCCAAGGTGGGCTACATCCTGTCGCTCCCGCTCACCCTGGTCTGCGGGATCCTCCTCATCGTGGACCTCGGCGTCCCGATGCGCTTCCTGAACATGCTCGGGGCGTTCAAGTTCTGGGACCCGATGTCCATCGGAGCCTGGGGCCTCGGCGTCTTCGGGCTCTTCTCGTTCGTCTCCTCGGCCCTGAGCTTCTCGACGTCGGAGCCGATGATCGGGCTCCGCCGGAGGGTCAGCCTGGTGGGGAGCCTGTTCGGGTTCTTTCTGGCCGCCTACACGGGCGTGCTGCTCAGCAACACGGCCCTGCCGTTCTGGGGCGACTCGCGGCTGATGGGCGCCCTGTTCCTCGTCTCGGGCGCGTCCACCGGCATGGCCGCCATCTCGCTGGTCATGTTCCTCGGCGGGACCACGGCCGGCGAGGGCTGGGGCAGGGTGAAGAAGGCCGACCGCTACTCGATGATCATCGAGCTGGTCCTCCTGGCGGTCTTCCTGGGCCTGCTCGGCTCCGCCGCCAGGCCGATCACGAGCGGACCGTTCGCGCCGCTCTTCTGGGGCGGTCTGGTCGGCGTCGGGCTCGTCCTCCCGCTCGCGCTCGAGTTCGCCGGCCGGCGCGTGAAGGTCGTCGGCGCGCTCTCCGCGGTCCTGGTGCTCGTCGGTGGCTTCGTCCTCCGGTACGTGGTGCTGATGTCCGTCCAGGCCTGACGGCCCCTTCGACCTTCGTGAGGCGGCGAGGGGCCCGGCGTCGGGCCCCTCGCTTCGTGTCCCGACGACGGAGAGTCTGAGCGCGTGGCAATCGATTTGAGGGAAGAGTGGGCGGACCTCCTCGCACGGCGGCCCGAGTTCGGCGCGGCGCTCGGGGCGTACGGCGACATCCTCGACCAGTGGGCGCGCTGGTCGCCTGGCCGCCCGGCGCCGCTCGCGTGGGCCCCCGCAGAGTGCCGCGCGCGCTGGACCCGCGGCGTCCCGCTGCTGGCCGACGCCCCGCCGGCGTTCCGCGCCGACGACCTCGAGGAGGTCCTCGGCGTCGTGATGGAGCGCATCGTGACGGCGAGAGAGGACGCGGCGGCCGGCCTTCAGCGTCTGGCCGAGGCGTGGGACCGCGGCGAGATCGGCCCGCCCGCGCTCTTCCCCGCGCCGGGCCGCATGGGCACGAAGAAGCTCGAGGAGGTGTCCGGTCTGCCGGCGGACGTGCTCGCGTTCCTCGCGTGCGGGAGCCTGCGGCCCGCGCTCGACGCCTTCTTCGCCCAGTGCCGTCAGCACCTCGACGAGCACGGCTGGGAACTCGGCATCTGCCCGTTCTGCGGGGGCCCCGCGGGGTTCTCGGACGTGCTGGAGAGCGGTCAGCGCCGGCTCGCCTGCCATCTGTGCGGCGGCGGCTGGATGTTCCCGCGGCTCCGGTGCCCGCACTGCGGGACGGAGGAGAGCGCCGACCTGCTCCGGCTCGAGCCCGAGGATCGGGACCAGGGCTACGCGATCGTCGCCTGCAAGCGCTGCGACGCCTACGTGAAGGAGCTCGACCGCAGAGTCCGCTGGAACGCCCGGTCGGCGCTGGTCGAGGACTGGGGCTCGCCGCACCTCGACGTCATCGCCAAGCGGGCCGGGTACTGGAGAGCTTCGCCCACGTTGCTCCTGCTCGTGTGATCTGCGCCGCGGCCGAAAGCGAATGCGCATCGGGAATGTGGTAAACTCACGCTCGAATTGACGTTCTGACGTCATGCAGCCGACTCTCTTGAACCTCGCGATCCTGGGCTACATCGCAGCGACGGGGCTGTCGCTCGCGTACCTCGTCCAGCGTGAGGAATGGATCCACCGCCTCGCCTCGGTCGCCACGATCGCGGGCTGGCTCCTGCACACGGTTGCCCTCCTCGCCGGCGCGATCGAGTTCGGTCGCCCGCCGCTCGGCAGTCTTCCAGAGGCGGTGTCGGTGGCCGTCTGGGTCGTCGTCCTGCTGGCGCTGTGGCTGGAGCGCCACTGGGGCCTGAAGGTGCTCGGGGCCTTCGTGCTCCCGGTGGTCCTCGTGTTCAGCCTCAAGTCCACCGCGACCGGGCCGGGCATCGAGCCCGCCCTGAGCGGAGCCTGGCTCTGGGTCCACATCGGCCTGGTGCTGATCGGCATCGCTGCGTTCGTGCTGAACTTCGCGGGCGCGCTGATGTACCTCCTGCAGGAGCACCAGCTCCGGGCGAAACGGCCGGGCGCCTTCTACCACCGGCTCCCGGCGCTCGAGACGCTCGACCGGCTGACCTATCGCACGCTCGCGCTCGGCTTTCCGTTCCTGACGACCGGCCTGATCCTGGGGGTCGTGTGGGCGGGGCCGGCGTGGGGCAGCGTCTTCACCCTGGACCCCCTCGCGCTCCTGTCGTTCGTGGCGTGGGGGATCTACGCGGGCACGCTCGCCGGCCGCGCGGCCGCGGGCTGGCACGGGCGGCGCGCGGCGTACTTCGCGATCTTCGGCTTCGCTGCGCTCGTGCTGACGCTCTGGGCGGGGCTCTTCCTCCCCGGAAAGCACGGCTCCTGATGGCGGCGCCGTCCTCGGGCCCCGACCGGCGCAGGACGGGGGGCTCCTAGGTGCCGCTCTTCGTCGCGGGGCTCTCCCACAAGAACGCGCCGGTCGAGCTGCGCGAGCGGCTCGCCGTCGAGGAGGACAAGCTCCGCGACCTCCTGTCCCTCGTGGCGGCGACGGGCGTCGTGAAGGAAGCGCTGATCCTCTCGACGTGCAACCGGGTGGAGGTGTACGGCGTCGCCGAGGCGCCGGGCGAGGCGCGCGCCATCGCGTTCCGCCACCTCTGCCAGCACCGCGGTGTGAGCCTCGGGCTCGTCGAGCCGCTCCTCTACACGCACCTCGACCAGGACGCCGTGCGCCACGCCTTCCGCGTCGCCGCGAGCCTCGACTCGATGATGATCGGCGAGCCCCAGATCCTCGGGCAGGTGAAGGACGCGTTCGCGCTCGCGCAGGCGTGCGAGACGGTCGGGCCGCATCTCCACACGCTCTTCACGCAGGCGTTCGCCGTCGCGAAGAAGGTGCGGACGGAGACGGAGATCGCGCGGCACGCCGTGTCGGTCTCGTTCGCGGCGGTGGAGCTCGCGAAGAAGATCTTCACCGTGCTCGGCGGCAAGGCGGTCCTTCTCGTGGGCGCCGGGAAGATGAGCGAGCTCGCCGCCCGGCACCTCGTCGAGCAGGGCGCGTTCCCGATCTACGTCACGAACCGCACGTGGGCGCGCGCCCAGGAGCTGGCCCGCGCGCTCTCGGGGACGGCGGTCCCGTTCGACGGGCTCGAGACGGCGCTGGCGGGCGTGGACATCGTCGTCACCTCCACGGGCGCGACGGAGCCGGTGATCACGCGGGAGGCCGTCCAGCGGGTCATGCACGGGCGGCGCGCGCGGCCGCTGTTCTTCATCGACATCGCCGTGCCGCGGGACGTCGAGGAGGGCGTGGACACCCTGGACGACGTCTACCGCTACGACATCGACGACCTGAAGCAGGTCGTGGACGCCAACATCCGCGAGCGCCTGCGCGAGGCGCAGCGGGCCGAGGGGCTGGTCGAGCGGGAGATCGGGAAGTTCGCCGCCCGGCAGAACGACGTCGAGGTGATCCCGACGATCGTCTCGCTGCGGGAGCGGCTCGAGGGGATCCGCACGGGCGAGGTGCGGAAGACGCTCGCGCGGCTCCCGGACGCGTCGCCGGAGACCCGCCAGGCGATCGACGCGCTCTCGACGGCGATCGTGAACAAGATCCTCCACGTGCCGATCACGAAGCTCCGGGAGTCCTCGCGCGCGGGCGCGCACCGCTCGTGGCTCGAGCTCGTCCACGAGCTGTTCGGGCTGGGACGGCAGTGATGGCGAGGAACGTGTCCGGCGTGAATGCGCTCAAGGAACGCAGCCGGGTCGCGTCGTGCTCAGGCCACCCACGGAGTGTGGCGGCCTCGCGGCCCCCGCGACAATGACGCGCCTTGGCACGCGCGGGAGCCCGCTGGCGCTCGCCCAGGCGAGCGCGATGGCGGCGCGCCTCCGGGGCCTCGGCGCCGACGTCGAGATCGTCCCGATCCGCACCGAGGGGGACCGGCTGCTCGAAGCGCGGCTGGCGGCGCTCGGGGGCAAGGGCCTGTTCGTGAAGGAGATCGAGGACGCGCTGTGCGACGGCGCGATCGACGCGGCGGTCCACAGTCTCAAGGACCTTCCCGCCGAGGTGCCGGCCGGGCTCGCGCTGGCGGCGTTCCCGGAGCGCGGGGACCCGCGCGACGTCCTCGTGACGCGGACGGGAGCGCGCTTCGAGGATCTGGCCCCGGGGGCGGTGATCGGCACGTCGAGCCCGCGCCGGCGGGCGATCGTCCTGTCGCTCCGGCCCGATCTCGTCGTCGAGCCGATGCGCGGCAACGTGGACACGCGTTTGAGAAAGCTCGAGGGCGGCGCCTGGGACGGGGTCGTCCTCGCGGCCGCGGGCCTCCAGCGGCTCGGCCTCGCCCCCGCCCACGCGCGGCCCCTCGACCCCGAGGTCTTCGTGCCCGCCGTCGGCCAGGGGATCCTCGCCGTCGAGGTCCGGGCGGCCGACCGCGCCACCCGCTCGCTGGTGGAGCGTCTGGACCACCCGCCGACGCGCGCCTGCGCGCTGGCCGAGCGCGCCTACCTCGGACGGCTCGGCGCCTCCTGCAACACGCCCATGGCCGCGCACGCGTCATTGC
>JBBTPF010000177.1:0-1732 GCA_038066295.1 Candidatus Methylomirabilota bacterium
TACCGGGCGGCCAAGCGCCGGCTGTTCGAGCTCCTCGCCGAATCGCCCAAGCCCGGGCGGACGGCGGTCATCAACGGCGACGATCGCTCGGGGGCCACGATGGTGGCGGGTCTCGACCTGCCCGTGCTCACGTTCGGGCTCGGCGCGGGCGCGCGCGGCCGCGCGACCGAGTATGCCTCGTCGATGGACGGCATCCGGATGACGGTGGAGGCGCCGGGCGGCCGCCTGGGGCTGGCCTCGCCCCTGATCGGCGAGCACAACGTCATGAACCTGCTCGGCGCCATCGCGACGGGCCTGGCGCTCGGCCTTCCGCTCGGCGCGATCGGCAGCGCGCTCTCGGCCGTCGGGGCCGTGCCGGGCCGCTTCGAGCAGGTGCAGGCCGGCCAGCCGTTTCTCGTGGTCGTGGACTACGCCCACACGCCCGACGCGCTCGAGCGCGTGCTCGAGACGGCGCGCAAGCTCACGCGGGGGCGGCTCGGCGTCGTCTTCGGTTGCGGGGGCGACCGCGACCGCAGCAAGCGCCCGATCATGGGCGAGATCGCCGCGCGCCTCTCGGACCGCGTGTGGGTGACGTCCGACAACCCCCGCTCGGAGCGGCCCGAGGCGATCGTCGACGAGATCGTCGCCGGCCTCGTGCGGGCCGGGGCCGACGCCGGCCGCTACGCCGTCCAGCCGGACCGCCGCGCCGCGATCCGGGCCGCGCTGGACTGGGCGCAAAGCGGTGATACCGTGGTGATTGCAGGGAAGGGCCACGAGGCGTACCAGATCGTGGGTTCCGACGTGCTCCCGTTCGACGATCGAGAGGTCGCCCGCAGCGTCCTGTCGGAGCGTTCGCCATAGGGAAACGCATGCCGCTGTTCACCGTGCAAGACATCGTCCGCGCGACGCACGGCGCCCTCGTGATGGGCGACCTCGCGGTGCCCGTCACGGGTGTGTCCATCGACTCGCGGACCCTCGGGGTGGGCGAGGCGTTCTTCGCGATCCGGGGCCACCGGCTCGACGGCCACGCGTTCCTCGGCGAGGCCGCGGGGCGCGGCGCGGCCTGCCTCATCGTCCACTCGCTGCACGACGACGTCCCGGCGAACGTCCCGCTCGTCCTCGTCGAGGACACTACGAGATCCCTCGGCCTCCTCGCTGCATATCATCGAGCGAGGTTTTCGATTCCTGTTGTGGCTGTCACCGGCTCTAACGGGAAGACGACCACCAAGGAGCTGATCGCGGGCGTCCTCGGCACGCGCTGGCAGGTGCTCAAGCCGTCGGCGAGCTTCAACAACCAGTGGGGGCTCCCGCTCACGCTCCTCAGGCTCGGGCCCGAGCACGAGGTCGTCGTGGTCGAGATCGGGACCAACCGGCCCGGCGAGATCGCGCAGCTCGCGGGGCTCGCCCGGCCGACCGTCGGCGTCGTCACGAACGTCGCCGCCGTGCACACAGAGTTCCTCGGCTCCCTCGAGGGCGTGCGCGAGGAGAAGGCGGGGCTCGTGCGCGCGGTCCCCGCCGGCGGCTGGGTCGTGCTGAATGCGGACGACGCCCGGGTCGCGGGGATGACGCGGGACGCCGCGGCGCGCGTCGTCACCTACGGGCGCGCCGCCACGGCGCAGGTGCGCGCCGTCGGCGACTCGGTCGAGGACGCGCGCGGGGTCACGTTCACGCTCGAAGCGGGCGGCGCGCGCGCGGCCGTGACGCTCACGCTCGCCGGACGCCACAACGTGGCCAACGCGCTGGCCGCCGCGGC
>JBBTPF010000178.1:0-4056 GCA_038066295.1 Candidatus Methylomirabilota bacterium
CCGTTCCCAGGAGGGTCCGATGGCACGGCTATCCCGCTCCGCCGTCGAGGAACTGATGGAGGGGCGCCCGGACAGCACGCTCGAGGCGGCGCTCGAGGTGTTCGAGGTGTTCGCCAGCGGATCGCTCACAGACGAGGTGTATATCCTGGACGACGTCGGCGGCAAGCGGATCGCGATCGCCCCGACGGCGCTCAAAGACAAGTACCGGCGGGGGTGAGCCATGGCCATCATCGTCATCTCGCACCAGATGGGCGCGGGCGGTCCCGAGATCGGCATGGCGCTCGCGCAGCGGCTCGGCTATCGCTACGTGAACCAGGAGCTCCTGCTGGACGCGGCCCGGCGGTACGGGCTCGCCGAGGACCGGCTGTCCCACCTCGATGAGTCGAAGCCGACCCTCTTCGAGCGCTTCGACACGGAGACGCGGCAGCACATCACGGTCTTGCAGACGACGCTCCTCGAGTTCGCCGAGCTCGACAACTGCGTGCTGATGCGCGGCGGCGGCCAGTGGCTGCTCCGCGGCGTCCCGCACGCGCTCCGCGTGCGGGTCATCGCGCCCTTCGAGCACCGCGTGAAGCAGTGGATCAAGCGCTCCGCGGAGATGACCGGCGAGACGCCGAACCAGCGGGCGGCCGCCGAGCTCGTGCGGCGCGACGACACGGAGAAGTCGGGGCGCATGAAGTACCTCTACGAGGTGGACGTCGCCGACCCGACGCTCTACGAGCTGATCGTCAACACCGAGAAGGTCCGCACCGACGCCGTCGTGGAGATCGTCGAGCGCCTCGCGCGCCGGCCGGAGCTGGCGACGACCGACGAGGGCCGGCAGGTCGTGGCCTCGCGCGCGCTCGCCTCGCGGGTGCAGGTGGCGCTCGCCACGCATCCCGACACGCGCCGGTACCGGATCACCGTCGAGGCGCACGAGGGCGTGGTCACGCTCGAGGGCACGGCGGCGCTGGATAAGGCCGTGGAAGTCGCCCGCTCGGTCCCCGGGGTCCGCGGGGTCAAGACCCAGCAGCTCGAGATCCCGCCGATCCCGCCTTTTGTCGCCTAGCCTTGGGCTAGCGGGGGCTAGCGGCGGGGCGGCGCGGCTTCGGGCCCGACGCGGTCGGGCGCCTCGGCGACGGTCAGCCGGACGCTCTTCCGCTCGCGGCTCCGCACGATCTCCAGCGTGACCGTCTTGCCCACCTCCGCGTCCGCCGACAAGCGCTGGAGGTGGCGGTAGTCCTCGACCGGCGTGCTCTCGAAGGCGACGATCACGTCGTTCTGGAGGAGGCTGGCGGCGGCGGCGGGACTGCCGGGGTACACGCGCGAGACGACGGCGCCGCGCGTGTCGGAGAGGCCGAGGGCCTGCGCCAGCTCCGCCGTGAGCGGCTGCATGGCGACGCCGATCCAGCCGCGCGTGACCTTGCCGCGGTCGATGAGCTGGCTCGTGATGCGCTTGACCATGTTCGCGGGGATGGCGAAGCCGATCCCCTGACCGGCGGCGACGATCGCGGTGTTGATGCCGATGACCTCGCCGCGCAGGTTCACGAGAGGCCCGCCCGAGTTGCCGGGATTGATCGAGGCGTCCGTCTGGATGAAGTTCTCGTACGTCGCGATGCCGACGTCCGACCGCCCCGTCGCGCTCACGACGCCGACCGTGACCGTCTGGTCCAGCCCGAACGGGTTGCCGATCGCGATCGCCCACTCGCCGACGCGGAGCGCGTCGGAGTCGCCCAGGGTCGCCACCGTGAGCGCCACGGTCGGCTCGAAGCGGATGACCGCGAGGTCGGTCTTCGCGTCGGAGCCGACGATGCGGCCGCGGAACTCCTCCTTCGACGCCAGGCGCACGGTCACGCCGTCGGCGCCGCGGACCACGTGGAGGTTGGTCAGGACGTACCCGCGCTTGTCGACGATCACCCCCGAGCCGAGCCCCGGCTGGTGGAACTCCTCGCGGCGGCCCGGGCCGCGCCCGAAGAACTGGTCGAAGAAGTCCTTGAACAGGGGGTCGTCGGCGAAGGGCCCGGGGGTCGCAGGGGGCCGCCGCTGGCGCGCCACCTGGACGGTACCGATGTGGACCACGGCCGGCCGGACGCGCTCGGCCACGCTGACGAAGGCAGACTGGAGGGCGTCGGCCGTGCTCTGGGGCTGAGAAGCCTGCGGCCGCGCAGCGGGCGAGCCGCCGAGAAGGAAGGCGTGAAGCCAGAACCCCGCGCCGGCGAAGGCGAAAAGAGCGCTCAGGACGAGGAGAACTCGGGCCGTCTTAGACGCCATCGGGATCGCCTGCCGCCTCGAGCCGTGGCCGAGACCGGGACGCGACGCGGATGGTACCGGCGGGAGGGCCGAGTGTCAAGGAAACTATTGCAATCTTGTGCATTTTCCTCTGTATTTTCCTTGACGCTCCGAAGCGCGAAAAGAGACAATACGGCAATTGCTTAACAGGTCCCCGGGACCCGGATGATGTTGCATATTTTTCGGAAAACGCTGAGCGTTTCTCTGGTGGTGTCTCTGCTGGCCCCCGGCCTGGCCGTGGCGCAGCAACCCCCGCCTCCACCGTCCACAGCTCCGCCGCTCGCCGGCCGCACCACCACGCAACCCGCGCCCCCGCCTCCCGCAAGCCGTACGATCCCGGGTCCGGAATATCGCCTCGGGCCGGGCGACCTGCTCGACGTGCAGATCGCCGGCCGCCTCGAGGTCGTCCGGTCGCAGATCGTCGTGGACCTCGAGGGCGCCGTCAACGTGCCGCCGGTCGGCTCGATCCCGCTCGCCGGCCTGACGCTGCTCGAGGCGCACCGCCGCGTCGCCGAGCGGGCGCGCGCGGTGTTCAGGTTCGCGGACGTCACCCTCGCGGTCGTCGCGCCGCGCGCGTTCGAGGTGACCGTGTCGGGCGAGATCGAGCGCCCCGGAACGCTCATCGTGACGGCGACGCGGCGCCTGCACGACGTGATCCTCGAGGCGGGCGGCATCACGCCGCGCGGCAGCGTGCGGCGCGTGGTCGTCACCCGCCGGGGCGTCCAGCGCGAGTACGACCTCCTGAGCTTCGAGCTGCGCGGCGACCTCGGGCAGAACCCGTTCGTCGAGGAGGGGCTCCGGATCCTCGTGCCGCACAGGGGCCCGTCGGTCACGCTGACGGGCGCCGTGCGCCGGCCGGGCGAGTACGAGATCGGGCCGAGCCCCTCGCTGGCCGCGCTGCTCGATCTGGTCGGCGGCGTGAGCCAGGCCGGTGCCGGCGGTGACGCGCGCCTCACGCGCGTCGGCCCCGACGGGCGCAAGGAGACGCTGACGCTCGATCTCCGCACGGCGATCCGCCGCCCGGCCGACGTCACGCTCCAGCCCGGCGACACGCTGTTCGTGCCGCCGCTCTCGGCGCTGCAGGACATCGTCGAGGTGCGCGGCGCCTTCAACGGCACGCCGGAGTCGAGCAAGACGACGGTCGCGGGGAAGGCCACGATCGTCCAGCGCTTCGAGCTGGCGCAGGGCGACCGGGTCCGCGACGTCGTGTTCCGCGCCGGCGGCGCCCCCGCCCCCGCCGACCTGCGGCTCGCGGTGATCGAGCGCGGCGGCGTCAGCGGGCCGCGGCAGCGGATCCCGGTGGACTTCCACCGGCTGCTCGTCGAGAAGGACGAGACGCAGAACATCCTGCTCCAGAACGGCGACGTCGTGTCGCTGCCGGTGGTCGAGGACAAGGTGTACGTCGTCGGCGAGGTGAAGACGCCGGGCGGGGTCGACTTCCGTCCGGACCTCACGCCCCGCGAGTACGTGACCCTCGCGGGCGGCCCGACCAACCGCGCGAAGCTCAAGAGCACGTCGGTGACGTTCCGCAGCGGCCGGACCTACGCGATGGCGGAGGCGCCGCCCCTCGAGCCGGGCGCCGTGGTGACGGTGCCGGAGGTCGCGGTCAAGTGGTGGCAGGACTACGTGCAGATCGCCCAGGTCATCGCCTCGCTGGTCACCGCGTACACGGGGATCTTCATCCTGTTCGGCGCCCGGCCCGCGACCACCGATAACAACAACAACAACGACTGATGTACGAAGCCTACTGGGAGCTCACCGAGCCGCCGTTCGACAACTCGCCGAACC
>JBBTPF010000179.1:0-1811 GCA_038066295.1 Candidatus Methylomirabilota bacterium
GCGGGCCAGCTCGCGCGGGTCCGGACCGAGGTCGACTGGAACTGCGAGCTGGCGCACATCACGCGCCGCACGTGGGACACCTACGGGGACGCCGCCCCGGCGCTGCTCTTCGAGAACATCAAGGGCTACAAGGCGCCGGGGCCCCGTCAGGTCTTCGTCGGAACCTTCCGGTCCTGGTACCGCACGGCGATGATGCTGGGGCTCGACCCGGACACGGCCACGCGCTCGGAGCTGCTCCGGGTGCTCCGCGGCCGCATCAACGACCGCGAGGGCTTCCTGACGCCCCGGGTGGTCGCCTCGGGTCCCGTGAAGCAGAACGTCGTCACCGGGGACAAGGTCGACCTGACGATGTTCCCGGTGCCGGTCTTCGGGGAGCGGGACGGGGGGCGTTTCATCGGCACCATGCACTCGGTCATCACGCGCGACCCCGACTCGGGCTGGGTCAACGTCGGGACCTACCGCATGATGCTCCACAACGGCCAGGAGACCGGGATGCAGATCGACCCGGCCAACCAGCACATCGGCCAGCACTACTGGAAGTACATCGAGCGCAACGAGCCGATGCCGGCGGCCGTCGTCATCGGCCAGGAGCCGGCGCTGACCTTCATGGCCGCCTCCCCGACGCTCGAGCCGGTCTCGGAGCTCGACATCGCGGGCGCGATCCGCGGCGCGCCGATCGACGTCGTCAAGTGCGAGACGAGCGACCTCTACGTCCCGGCCGACGCCGAGATCGTGCTGGAGGGCACCATCCACCCCAAGGAGCGGAAGCTCGAGGGCCCGGGCCCCGAGTACGCCGGCTACTACGCGAACCAGCCCGGCATGAAGCCGGTCTTCCGGTGCAAGGCCATCACGTTCCGCGACGACCCGATCTTTCGCGCGACGCCCGAGGGGCACCCGATCAACGAGGACCACATGATGCTGGCGATCAACACGTCCGTCTACGTGACGGACGCGCTGGCGAAGGCCGGCGTGCCGGGCGTCCGGGCGGTGGCGATGCCGCTGGACGCGTGCGGCTACGGCTTCTGCGTGGTGTCCATCAAGCCGGCCACCGAGGGCCACGCGGACTGGGTGGCGAGCGTGATCTGGGGCACCAAGATGAATGTCTGGTGCTTCAAGTACGTGATCGTCGTCGACGAGGACATCGACCCCTGGAACATGGAGCAGGTGAACTGGTCGATCGCCTGGCGCGTCAAGCCGAGCGAGGACATCAAGATCTGGCCGCGGCACAAGGGCTCGCGGCTCGACCCCCGGGCGGCGCCGGAGGAGAAGGGCTTCCAGGACCGGGTGTTGATCGACGCCACGCGGCCGTACCACTGGGCGCCGCGGGACATCTGGGGCGCGGACGGCATCGGCAAGGGCATCCCGCTCAAGTTCCCGCCGACGAGCCGGCCGCGCTCGAACACGGCGCTCGAGGTCAACCGGCGGTGGGAGGAGTACGGCATCCGGCCCACGAGCCGGTACATCGGCAAGCCGGAGGGGATGTTCAAGCACTGGTGGAACGACGAGGAGATCATCGCCGCCCGCGACCTCAAGGTGATGCCGTAGCCTGGCCCCGGAGCCCACGGGCGGGTGCGAGAGGGGTCGCGGGACCACGCGGCACGCGCTCGCTGCCCCGCTGCGGCTGGGCTCCATCCGGGCGCGCTCGGTCCGCTTCCCCGTGGAGGGAACGAGTCCCGCGACCCCTCTCGCGCCCGCCCGTGGGCTCCGCCGCGCGATGGCAAATATGACGCCGCAGACGCGACACGAGTCTGGATCAGTCGCGAACCACTACACGCGCGGCGGACGGTGGCCCGTGGAGCGCGGCCTCAGGA